>JBGVON010000083.1:0-85800 GCA_045126495.1 Faecousia sp. | reverse complement strand
TATCTGCCTGGAAGCAAGGGACCTTGCTTTTTTGGAAGAATAGGTATATAATGGAGTATATATTTGATTTGGGAGGCAGAAAAATGGCAAAAAAACCTGTTTTGGTGGTTATGGCCGCCGGCATGGGCAGCCGTTACGGCGGCCTGAAGCAGATCGATCCCGTGGGAAGCCACGGCGAGGCGATCCTGGACTACTCCATTTATGACGCGTACGAAGCCGGCTTCCGCACGGCCGTCATCATCATCAAAGAAGCGATCCGGGAAGATTTCATGCAGACCGTGGGCAAGCGCCTGGAGAAGAGCCCCATGGAGATCCGTTATGCCTATCAGGAGCTGGATAAGATCCCTGCCGGTTGTATCATTCCGGAAGGGCGGGTGAAGCCCTGGGGTACCAGCCATGCGGTGCTATGCGCCAAAGAGGAAATCGGCGGCGCGCCCTTTGCGGTGATCAATGCTGACGATTACTATGGCAAGCAGGCGTTCCGGGAGATCTACAATTATCTGTTAAACGCCAAGGACGGTCAGAAGGCAGATTACTGCATGGTGGGTTACCGGTTGGGCAACACGGTTACAGACAACGGCTCTGTGGCGCGGGGCGTGTGTCAGGTGGATGCGGAGGGTTACCTTACAGGTATTGTGGAGCGCACCCGTATTGAAAAGTACCAGGGCGGCATCCATTTCACCACTGACGATGGGGCAACCTGGGAGGATTTGTCTGCGGATACGCCTGTATCTATGAATATGTGGGGCTTCACCCCCGGTATTTTGGAGAGAATCGAGGGGGATTTCCCCTGGTTCTTTGCAGAATTGGTGCCGGCAAACCCTGCCAAGGCGGAGATGTTCCTGCCTCTGACCATCGCACGGCAGCTGGCGGCAGATGCCTGCGCTGTCAAGGTGCTTCACACCGCCGATAAGTGGTACGGCGTGACCTACGCCGCCGATAAGCCTGTGGTGGTGGCGGCGCTGGCGGAGATGACCCGGCAGGGCCTTTACCCCGACGGTCTTTGGAAATAATTTCAGAACCTTTTTGTTGCAGCAGAATATCTTGGAATGAGCGGTGATTCACCGCAAAAAAATTCGGAGGTATTGATTATGTGTAACAATAACGGTTTCTGCGGCGGTAACTTTTGCTGGATCATTCTGATCATCCTGTTGCTGTGCAACTGCGGTGGCGGCGGCAGCTTCCTGGGCAATGGCAATGGCAATTGCGGTTGCGGTTGTGACAATAACTGCGGTTGCGGCTGCTAAAATGTAGCAAGAGGGTGTCCTTCGGGACACCCTTTATTTTTTTCTTTACCCATGAAATTTTTTGTGGTATGATAAAAAGAAATGCCGGAGGAACGTTTATGGAGATTCGTTTTGCCAAAGCGGAGGACGTGCCGGGGATCATTGGGCTGCTGCGGCAGGTTGGTCAGGTGCATCACCGGGGCAGACCGGATATTTTTCGCGCCGATGCCCAGAAGTATGGTCCGTCTCAGGTGCTGGCTATGCTGGATAAAAGCGAAACGCCTGTTTTTGTGGCGGTGGAAGAAAAGAAGGTATTGGGCTATTGCTTCTGCCAGATGAAGACCTATTACCGGGATTCGGTGATCGTTGACCATACCACCTGCTACATAGACGATCTGTGTGTGGACGAAGAGAGCCGTGGGCAACATGTGGGTACGGCGCTTTACGATGCAGTGTGTGGGTATGCCCGGCAGAGAGGGTGTTACAGTATCACTTTAAATGTGTGGAGCTGCAACGAAAGCGCCATGAAGTTCTATGAAAAATTGGGCTTGAAACCCCAAAAAGTGGGCATGGAGAACATTTTATAACATAAATGATGTAGGGGCGATTCACGAATCGCCCGCCACCGAGGGATAGACAGGAAAAACGAATGTTATTAAAAAATCAACTTTATGAGGCTGTGGTCACTGACTACACCGCCGACGGACAGGGTGTTGCCCATGTGGAGGGCTGCGCGGTGTTTCTGCCCAATGCTGTTGCCGGGGAGAAGTATACCGTCCGCATTGAAAAGGCGGCAAAAAACTGGGCAGCCGGTAAGATCGTGGAGATCTTGGAAAAGTCCCCCCACCGGGTGAACCGGGAATGCCCCGTGGCAAAGCTCTGCGGTGGCTGCGACTTCTGGCATATGGATTATGATGAGGAGACCCGCTTGAAGGCAGAGCGGGTGCGCCAGTGCTTGAACCGCATCGGCGGCGAGGATTTGCAGGAGATGCCCATTCTCTCTGCTCCCACCTGCCGTGGTTACCGCAATAAAGCCCAATATCCGGTGTCCAGCCGGAAAGGGCGGGTCTATGCCGGATTTTTCAAAGCCGGTACTCATCAGGTGGTGGAAAATGACCGCTGCTTGATTTTGCCGGAGGAGAGCGATCGTGTCCGGAAGATTGTCATAGATTATGTAAACTACTACTGCGTGACTGCCTATGATGAGACCACCCACAGGGGCCTTCTGCGGCACATCTATGTGCGGCGGGGCGTGGTGTCCGGGCAGGTACTGGTGTGTTTGGTGGTAAACGGCAGGAAATTGCCCCACACAGAGGATCTGATCCGCCGTTTGCAGGCAGTGCCGGGCTTTACTAGTCTGGTGTTGTCGGTGAATACCAAGCAGACCAACACGGTTCTGGGGGATGAGGAGATCGTCCTTTATGGGCCGGGATATATTGAAGATACCTTGTGTGGATTGACTTTCCGTCTGTCTGCCCGTTCTTTTTATCAGATCAACCACCATCAGGCCCAGCGGCTCTATGAAGCCGCCATCGGACAAGCGGAGATCACCCAAAATGATTTGGTGCTGGACTTATACTGCGGTGTTGGCACCATCACTTTGGCCATGGCAAAAGCCGCAGGAAAGGTGATCGGCGTAGAGGTGGTGGAACAGGCGGTAGCGGATGCCCGGGAAAACGCCCGTCGCAACGGCATTGAAAATGCGGAATTTTTCTGCGGCGATGCAGGAAAAGCGGCGCTGGAACTGAAAGAAAAGGGCATAAGACCCGACGTGGTGGTGGTAGACCCGCCCCGGAAAGGTCTGAACGCCGATACCATCGAGGCGTTGCATCGGATGTCCCCCCGACGGATCGTGTACGTGTCCTGTGACCCTGCCACCCTTGCCCGGGACGTGGCTCTGCTGAAAGACCGCGGTTATAGGCTCAAAAATGCAATGGCGGCAGATCTCTTCCCCCGTTGTTCCCATGTAGAATCAATCGTTTGCTTAACGAGAAATACCGATTAAATAATATAGGGCGGGGGGTTACTCCCGCCGAAAAGAAAATACTTTCCGGCAAACGGCTTTTCTCAGGCTGCCCAGTGGTATCTGCACCGCCCTGTCAAAGCAGCGCCTGCTTTGAAGCATACACCCCCTATATTCAGGCGCTAAGTAATGACATGAGAAAGAACTGTCCTATGTAAAGCAGCGGATCTATCAAACTTGGGACTTATTGCAAGGGATTTTGCGAAAAAAAGATTGACACAGGCGCTTTTCTGTGGTAAACTGCTGGTAATTTGATAGAGGCGCGTCGTATCAAGAGTATCCCTGCCGGGAGGTCTTCGCAGGACTGTGGCAAAGGAGAAAGGGATCGTCGCCGAAGGGAGTCGAGGCGTAAGACTTTTCTGGGCAGCCAAGGAATACTTGTCTGACTGTCGCGTTTGCGGAGTGCTATCATCAATACAGAAAGTTGCCCGGTTTTCTCTTTGTGAGAATAAGGGAATGGTACTGTTATTTGATGGCCGATGCATGCATCGGCCTGTTTTTTTATTTAGGAGGAAGAAAATATGAAGAAGGAAAGTATTTTTCAGGGTGTGGCGACCGCCATTATTACACCATTGACAGAAAAGGGCGTGGACTATCCTGCTTTTCGAAAAATGTTGGAGTGGCAGGTGGAGCAGGGCGTAGATGCCCTGGTGATCTGCGGCACCACCGGTGAAGGCTCTACCCTTTCGGACCGGGAGCACCGGGAGGTCTTGCAGTTCGCTCTGGATACCGTGAACGGAAAGGTGCCCATGATCGCCGGCACAGGCTCCAATGATGTGGCCTATGCCATTGATCTGACCCGCTATGCCTGCGATATCGGGTATGACGCCATGCTTTTGGTGACACCCTACTATAACAAGACCACACAGAACGGTTTGGTGGCGACCTTTACGGCCATTGCCGATGCCTCCACTAAGCCGGTGATCCTTTACAATGTGCCCTCCCGTACCGGCGTGAACATTGAGCCTGCTACCTATGCCAAGCTGGCAGACCATCCCCAAATTTACGCCATCAAGGAAGCGGGCGGCAACCTTTCCAAGATCGTGGAGACCGCTGCGCTGGTGGGGGACAAGCTGGATATCTATTCCGGTAACGACGATCAGGTGGTGCCCATTCTGGCTTGTGGCGGTAAGGGTGTGATCTCGGTGCTGTCCAATGTATTGCCGGCAGAGACAGTTCTTATGTGCAAAAAGTATTTTGCCGGAGATGTGGCGGGCGCCATGGAAATGCAGAAGAAGTATCTGCCCTTGATCAATGCTTTGTTCTGTGAGGTGAACCCCATTCCGGTGAAGGCTGCCATGGCAGCTATGGGCTTCTGTGAAAACTACCTGCGCCTTCCCTTGATTCCCATGGAGGATGCTCATCGGGAAGTGCTGCTGCAATGTATGCGTGACGCGGGCGTACAAGTATAAATGTTGCAAGGAAGTGAAAATACATGATCAGAATCGGTATTGTAGGCTATGGTAATCTGGCAAAGGGCGCAGAGTGCGCTATCCGCCAGAATGCAGATATGCGGCTGGTGGCAGTGTTTACCCGCCGGGAACCGTCTTCTGTTAAAATTGCAACCCCGGATGTGCCGGTGTTGCCCATGGAAGAAACCGCCAACTGGAAAGATAAAATTGACGTATTACTCCTTTGCGGTGGCAGCGCTACGGATCTGCCGGAGATGACACCGGCATTGGCAAGGGATTTCAATGTGGTAGACAGCTTTGATACCCATGCCAATATCCCCGCCCATTTTGCCCGGGTGGATGCCGCGGCATCGGAAAGCGGACACATTGGTGTGATCTCCGTGGGTTGGGATCCCGGTTTGTTTTCCATCAATCGGCTGTATGGCTGCGCGGTTTTGCCCCAGGGCAAGGACTATACCTTCTGGGGTAAGGGCGTGAGCCAGGGCCACTCCGATGCAGTTCGCCGGATCCCCGGCGTGGTGGACTGCCGTCAGTATACCATTCCCGTGGAAGCTGCGCTGGAACGGGTACGCAGCGGGGAATGTCCGGAATTGACCACCCGGGAAAAGCATACCCGGTACTGCTATGTGGTGGCAGAGGAGGGCGCTGACAAGGCGGTCATTGAAAAGACCATTAAGGAAATGCCTAACTATTTTGCCGACTACCACACCACTGTGGAATTTGTCACAGCTGAGGAGTTGGCTCGGGATCATAGCGGTCTGCCCCACGGCGGCAGTGTGATCCGCAGCGGCGTCACCGGCTGGGACGGTGAGAACTGCCAAACCATTGAGTATAAGCTGACTCTGGACTCCAATCCCCAGTTTACGGCAAGTGTGCTGGTGGCGGTTGCCCGGGCAGCTATGAAAATGCGTGCCCGGGGAGAGACCGGCTGCCGCACGGTGTTTGATATTGCCCCGGCGGATATGAGCGCCATGTCCCGGGAGGAAATGCTGGCGCATCTACTGTAATAAAGAAAGAACAGGGAATATTATGTTATACGAAAACCTTTCTGTGAATCCGGAAGGACACCTTACCTTTGCCGGTTGCGATACCCTTGCGTTGGCGAAGACTTACCAAACCCCGTTGCTGGTGATGGATGAAGACCGCATCCGCAGCCGCTGCCGGTGTTACAAGGAGGCAATGGCGGCGTATTTGCCTGCCGGTTCCCGCCCCTTGTATGCCAGTAAGGCATTTAGCGTCAAGCGGATCTATGAGATCATGCAGCAAGAGGGCATGGGCGTGGATGTGGTGTCTCCGGGAGAACTGTATACTGCCGCGCAGGCAGGCTTTCCCATGGAGAATGTGTTCTTCCACGGCAGCAGCAAAACCGATGCAGATATCCGGTTTGCCATGGAACAGGGCGTAGGCTTTTTTGTCTGCGACAATGCCGATGAGCTGGATGCCATTGATGCAGAAGCCGCCCGGCAGGGGATCTGTCAAAAGGTGCTGCTGCGCCTGGCGCCGGGCATTGATCCCCACACCCACCAGAAGATCAATACCGGTCGGGTGGATTCCAAATTCGGCGTGGCCATCGAGACCGGTCAGGCAGAGATGCTGGCGTGCCGCGCTCTTGGCAAGAAAAATGTGGAACTTGTTGGCTATCACTGCCATGTGGGATCTCAGCTTTTTGATGAGGCCCTGTTCTGTGATTCTGCCACCAATATGCTGACCTTTACTGCGCAAATCGCCAAAAAATACGGTTACATGGCAAAAGTAGTGAACTTAGGTGGCGGTATGGGCGTGCCCTATGTTGCCGGAGAGCCTGTTGTGGATTATGCCGGCAATATCCGGAAGATCGGGCAGCATATTGAAACGCTGTGCCGGGATCTGGACATTACGCCCCCGGCGATCTTGATGGAGCCCGGACGCAGTATGGTGGCGGATGCGGGAATCACCCTGTATACGGTCACCGGGACTAAGGAGATTTCTGGTTTTAAGAATTATGTAAACATAGACGGCGGTATGTCCGATAACCCCCGCTATACCCTTTATCAGTCTGCGTATACGGTGTGTCATGCCGGCAAAGCAGAGGAAAAGGCGGATTTTGTCTGTACTGTGGCAGGCCGCTGCTGTGAAAGCGGTGACCTGATCCAAGAGGATGTGGCGCTGCCGAAGCCTGTCCGGGGTGATGTGCTGGCAGTGCTGACCACCGGCGCTTACAATTATTCCATGGCCTCCAATTATAACCGCATTCCCCGGCCTGCGGTGGTGATGATCGGTCAGGAAGGACCCTATCTTGCTGTTCGCCGGGAAAGCTTTGCAGACCTTTTAACCTGCGACCTGTAATTGTCTATAAAAAACACGCGCCCACAGGGTGCGTGTTTTTTTGCTGGGGCAGGATAATGCTCCCCCCTTGCGGAAGCTGCATATTCATGCCTGTTTCTCAGAAAACCGCGAAATATTTGTAAAAATGACAAAAATAAGCATTGAAATCAAAGGTGCATTCGTGTATAATGTACGTATTGCGGTGGGAAGCACCGCGTCCCATGAAAGGAGATTGAACATATATGTATACTGCAAATGCAATTCGCAACGTCTGCTTGCTGGGCCATAGTGGCAGCGGCAAGTCTGCTCTGGCTGAGAGCTTACTTTACATGACCGGCGCTATTGACCGTATGGGCAGAAATGCCGACGGCAACACCGTTTGTGATTATGACCCGGAGGAAATCCGCCGTAACATATCCATCTCCACCTCTTTGGTTCCTCTGGTATACAAGAATACCAAGCTGAACCTGTTGGATACCCCCGGTGGCTTTGATTTCTCCGGCGCGGTTATGGAAGCGCTGCGGGCTGCTGACGCTGCCATTATCGTCTGCTCCGCCAAGGACGGCATCACCGTTGGCCTGGAAAAGGCATGGAAATACTGCCAAGAGCGGAATATGCCCTGCTTTATCTATATCTCCAAGGTGGATGAGGACAATTCCGATTATAACGCCACCTTTGATGCCCTGCGTGAGAAGTACGGCAATAAGATCGCTCCTGTGGTGGTTCCCATTTGGGATGCCAATCACAAGGTCACCGGCATTATCGATGTGCTGAATAAGCGCGCTTATGAGATGCAGAACATGAAGCGGGTGGAGATCGAAATTCCCGCCGGTAAGGAAGACGTGGTCACCGAATTTAACGACGCTTTGAAGGAAGCTGTCGCCGAGACCAGCGAGGAATTTATGGATAAGTTCTTCGGCGGCGAGGACTTCACCTACGCTGAGATGATCAAGGGTATGCACAAGGGCGTTCTGGATCGCACCTTGTTCCCGGTGTTGTGCGGCTCCGGCGTGGATTGCCTGGGCAGCCTGATGCTCATGGATCAGATCATTGACCTGCTCCCCAACCCCATCGAAGGCAACTATCACAAGGCAACCTTGTCTGATGGCACCACCGAGGAGTTCGTGGTATCTCCCGGCGGCGTTCCCTCTGCCTTTGTATTCAAGACCGTTTCCGATCAGTACGGTAAGTATTCCTATGTGAAGGTCCTCTCCGGTGAGATCACCTCCGATACCACCCTGGTCAACGCCCGTACCGGCGAGACCGAGAAGCTGGGAAGACTGTATTCCATGTGCGGCAAGAAGGCTTCCGAGGTCAAGAGCCTGGTGTGCGGCGATATCGGCGCCATCGGCAAGATGGATAAGGTCAAGACCGGCGACACCCTGTGCGATCCCCGCAAGGTGGTCAGCTTGAAGCAGATTCCTTATGCAAAGCCTTGCTATTCCGTGGCTATCAGCCCCAAGACCAAGGGTCAGGAAGAAAAGGTCGCCGCAGGCCTTGGTCGTCTGAACGAGGAAGATCCCTCCTTCACCATGGTCAATAACGCCGAGACCCATCAGCTGGTACTGTCCGGCGCGGGTGATCAGCATCTGGATGTTCTGGTTGCCAAGTTGAAGAGCCGCTTCGGCGTGGATGCTCAGCTGAGTCCCGCAAAGGTGGCATTCCGTGAGAAGATCAAGAAGACCGTGGAAGCTCATGGCCGTCATAAGAAGCAGACCGGCGGTTCCGGTCAGTTTGGTGACGTGTGGATCCGCTTTGAGCCTCAGGAAGAGAAGGACGAGCTGATCTTCGACGTGGAAGTTGTGGGCGGCGCCGTTCCCAAGAACTTTAACCCCGCCGTTGAAAAGGGTGTGCAGGAAGCCATCCTGAAAGGCCCCTTGGCAGGTTATCCCATGGTGGGCTTGAAGGCTGTTTTGTATGATGGCTCTTACCACCCTGTGGACTCCAACGAAATGGCGTTTAAGCTGGCAGCGATTCTGGCATTCAAGGAAGCAATGCCCAATGCCATGCCCACCCTGTTGGAGCCTGTGGGCGCACTGGCAGTTACGGTTCCCGAGTCCTATGTGGGCGATGTGATGGGCGACCTGAGCAAGCGCCGCGGCCGTCCTATGGGTATGAACCCCGATGCCGACGGCAATACTGTGGTGGAAGCAGAGGTTCCCATGGCTGAAATGGGCAACTATGCCATCGATCTGCGGGCGATGACCCAGGCGCGGGGCTCCTTCACCCTGGAATTTGTCCGGTACGAGGAAGTGCCCAAGGCAAACCAGCAGAAGATCATCGACGAAGCCAAGAACGACGAATAAAATCAAAAAGCAGGAACCAAAACGGTTCCTGCTTTTTATAATGCTGAATGTATAATTGGGCGGATGTGGGCATCCGCCCCTACATTGTGTGATGTAGATTTTTCGTGGGGGACGATGCCCACATCGTCCCGCAAAGAGATGGTTTCTATTTTTCTGTTGGCAGACTCCCCAAAAGCTCCAATATCTGCCGGCAATGCTCCCGTTCCTGCTGGGCCATGCGGGCGAAGATCTGTCCGTACTCCGGGTGGCTGGCACGGGATTCATACTGGGCAAGACACCGCATCTCCCGACCATAACACCGCCGCAGCATGGTACCAATGGGCACCCGATCCACCGGGGGCGGTGGAGGAACATCCGGGCGGCCGGTGCCTTGGAGGGTGTAGATCCCTTTCAGACACGCCATGTGCGCCTGCTCCTCCTGTCCCATCTTCCGCAAAACCGCCGCGGCGTTGCCCTGCACCCGACGGGACAGGGAAAGATAGATGGCGGCATCTGCCCATTCTTCTGCGATCATGCCGGATAATCCCTGGGTGGGGTTGGCGGCAGCTTCCCCTTGCACCCGCTGCCATACCCGGGCGGCCTTTGCCTTGTCGTAGGTTTCCATGTGATCCCTTCCTTTACCTAGATACTCTGCTTACAGTATAGCCTTTGGCGGGCGCATAATTTGGGAAAATTTGTTTGCAAAAAGAGAAAAAATCTCTTCCCTTTCTCGGTCAAATGTGCTAAAATGAAATTAAACCGCAATGCGGTTAAAAATGAAGGAGCCTGTTGCACCGGTGGAGGAATAAAACCGGTAAGCTTGAAATGGAGGAGCGTCTATGCCCAGAACCAGTAATAAGGCAGACCTTATTTTGGAATTTGTGAATCAGTTTGTGCAGGAAAATGGCTTTGCCCCCTCAGTGCGGGAGATCGGCGCGGCAGTGGGTCTGCGTTCTACTGCTTCTGTCAGTTATCATTTGCAGCAGTTGCAGGCCAAGGGTCTGTTGCTTTCCCCCGGGGCGAAGGGTCGCAAGCGTGCAATCGTTACCGCTCAGCGTCCCGGTCAGATCCCTGTGGTGGGTGTGGTTACTGCCGGTATGCCCATTCTGGCGCTGGAAAATCAGGAAGGCACCATCAGTTGGGACGGCGATCCTCAGTGCTTTGCCCTCCGTGTCCGGGGTGACAGTATGATAAACGCCGGTATTCTGGACGGGGATATGGTGGTGGTCCGCCCCCAGCCCAGCGCTGATGATGGGCAGATTGTGGTGGCGCGGATCGGTGATGAAGCCACTGTGAAACGCCTTTCCCGGCGGGACGGACAGGTCTGGCTGCTGCCGGAAAATGATGCGTACAGCCCTATCGACGGCACAGAAGCGGAGCTTGTGGGTCTTGTGAAGGCTGTGATCCGGGCTTATTGATGGAGAAGAGGTCTGCCATTGGCAGGCTTCTTTTTTAAAAAATAGTTGGAAAATGGGATTTTTTTCAATTTTTCCGGAAAAAAGGTTTACTTTTTTTGGTGTGTGTGCTATACTATTTGCGCATTATTTGTGAATCAAGCAAAAAAGAACAAAACAGGCGGCAAGAGCCGCCTAAAACAATTGAAAGGGGTATTTCAATGTCTCATAAGTATGTTTATCTGTTTACCGAAGGCAATGGCTCCATGCGGGAGCTGCTGGGCGGCAAGGGCGCTAATCTGGCGGAAATGACCAATATCGGCCTGCCGGTTCCTCAGGGCTTCACTATCTCCACCGAAGCCTGCACCCAGTATTACGAAGATGGCCGCAAGATTAATGACAGCATCCAGGCTGAGATCATGGAGTACGTGGAAAAACTGGAAGGCATCACCGGCAAGAAGTTCGGCGATAAGGAGAACCCCCTGTTGGTTTCCGTCCGTTCCGGCGCCCGCGCATCCATGCCCGGCATGATGGATACCATTTTGAACCTGGGCCTGAATGAAGAGGTTGTAGAAGTTCTGGCTGCTAAGTCCGGCAATCCCCGTTGGGCATACGACTGCTACCGTCGGTTCATTCAGATGTATTCCGACGTGGTTATGGAAGTTGGCAAGAAGTACTTCGAGGTCCTTATCGACCAGATGAAGGAGAAGAAGGGCGTCGTGCAGGACGTGGAGCTGACTGCCGAGGATTTGAAGGAACTGGCTACCCAGTTCAAGGCTGAGTATAAGGCCAAGATCGGCGCTGAGTTCCCCACCGATCCCAAGGAGCAGTTGATGGGCGCAGTGAAGGCTGTGTTCCGTTCCTGGGACAACCCCCGCGCCAACATCTACCGTCGTGAGAATGACATTCCCTACTCTTGGGGTACTGCCGTTAACGTTCAGTCCATGGCCTTCGGTAACATGGGTGACGACTGCGGCACCGGCGTTGCCTTTACCCGTGACCCCGCTACCGGTAAGCGCGGCCTGATGGGCGAATTTTTGACCAATGCCCAGGGCGAAGACGTGGTGGCAGGTGTCCGTACCCCCATGCCCATCTCCGAGATGGCGGACAAGTTCCCCGAGGCATTTGCCCAGTTTGAGAAGGTCTGCGCCATTTTGGAAGACCACTATCGCGACATGCAGGACATGGAGTTCACCGTTGAGAACGGCAAGCTGTACATGCTGCAAACCCGTAACGGCAAGCGTACCGCTCCCGCCGCTTTGAAGATCGCCTGCGACCTGGTGGACGAAGGCATGATCGATGAGAAGAAGGCTGTGTCCATGATCGATCCCCGTAACCTGGACACCCTGCTGCATCCCCAGTTCGACACCAAGGCTTTGAAGGCCGCTGCCCCCATCGGCAAGGCTCTGCCCGCATCCCCCGGCGCTGCTGCCGGTAAGATCGTCTTCACTGCTGAGGACGCTAAGGAGTGGGCAGCCCGTGGCGAGAAGGTGGTTCTGGTTCGTCTGGAAACCTCTCCTGAGGATATCGAAGGCATGATGGCCGCACAGGGCATTCTGACCGTCCGCGGCGGCATGACCTCTCACGCAGCCGTGGTTGCCCGCGGTATGGGTACTTGCTGTGTTTCCGGCTGTACCGAGATCAACATGGACGAGGAAAACAAGGTATTCACCTTGGGCGGCAAGACCTTCCACGAGGGCGACGAGCTGTCTCTGGACGGTTCTACCGGTAATATCTATGCCGGTCTGATCCCCACCAAGGATGCTGAGATCGCCGGCGAGTTCGGCCGCATCATGGCCTGGGCTGACAAGTACCGCGTTTTGAAGGTCCGTACCAATGCTGACTCCCCCCGTGACGCCAAGAAGGCCCGTGAGCTGGGCGCCGAGGGTATCGGTTTGTGCCGTACCGAGCATATGTTCTTCGAGGAAGGCCGTATCGGACCTTTCCGTGAGATGATCTGCTCCGACACCATTGAGGAGCGCGAGGCAGCGCTTGCCAAGATCCTGCCCATGCAGCAGGCTGACTTCGAGGGTCTGTACGAGGCGATGGAAGGCATGCCCGTATGTATCCGTTTCCTGGATCCCCCTCTGCACGAGTTCGTTCCCACCACTGAGGAAGACATCGCCGCACTGGCTGCTACCAAGGGCAAGACTGTCCAGCAGATCAAGGACATTATCGCATCTCTGCATGAGTTCAACCCCATGATGGGTCACCGTGGCTGCCGTCTGAGTGTTACCTATCCTGAGATCGCCGCTATGCAGACCAAGGCTGTTATCCGCGCAGCCATCAATACCAAGAAGAATCATCCTGATTGGACCATGGTCCCTGAGATCATGATTCCTCTGGTCGGTGATGTGAAGGAATTGAAGTTCGTTAAGGATATCGTGGTAAAGACCGCTGACGCTGAGATCGCCGCTGCCGGTATTTGCCTTAAGTACGAAGTCGGTACTATGATCGAGATCCCCAGAGCTTGTCTGACCGCTGACGAGATCGCTAAGGAAGCTGCATTCTTCTGCTTCGGTACCAATGACCTGACCCAGATGACCTTCGGCTTCTCCCGTGACGATGCAGGCAAGTTCCTGAATGCCTACTACGACACCAAGATCTTCGAGAACGATCCCTTTGCTAAGCTGGATCAGACCGGTGTTGGTATGCTGATGGAGATGGCTGTTTCCAAGGCCAAGGCCACCGGCAACAACCTGCACTACGGCATCTGCGGCGAGCATGGCGGCGACCCCAACTCTGTTGAGTTCTGCCATAAGATCGGTCTGGACTACGTGTCCTGCTCCCCCTTCCGTGTTCCCATCGCCCGTCTGTCCGCCGCCCAGGCTGCCATCAAGGGCTAATTGCTATGACAAAATCGCCACCCAATTGGGTGGCGATTTTTGCAATAAATATCCTATTTCTTAGGATAGGGTGTATTTTGGTCAGTTAGTCCAAGAAGATAATCGACGCTGACGTGATGGAACTGAGCCAAGGCAACTAAAACTTGCGGTGGAATCATACGTTCTCCGCATTCATAATAAGCATAGGTCCTTTGGGGAACATTGATTTGTTCTCCAAGCTCTGCCTGCGTTAGGTCAGCATCTTCTCTTAAATTGCGAATTCTATCATATTTTTTAGCCATTAATATCACCAACAACACTATACAGTAGAACGAATTGTTCTATTGACATTTTGAATGTTTTGTTCTAAAATATCCGTATTACAAAGAGCTAATAGCGATGCAGAGGTGTATTTTATGGACGAATTTGGCTGTGATTACGAGTGCAGAACGATTGGTGAAAGCATTATCAAATATAACATTCCCAATGATTGGAGCGCTGAATTTGATGCGTATGATGATGTATATCCAGTTATTTGCGTACAAGTAGATGAAATTCGCAAGGCTCCTGCCATAATGGATTTGAAGCTCAGGGTTGTGGAGAATGAGGATGATGAATACGCTGGATGTATGGTAATCACAAAGCAAAAGACCATCGCATTTAAGATTGATTATATGAGCGACTTAATAAGGGCAATAGAACCAAAAAACGAAACAGCTCTTTGTTCCCTCTTTTGGTGATAGCAGGACAGGCTGCTATCAAGGGCTAATATTTCCTAATAAAATCCTCCCGACAAATCGGGAGGATTTTTGCATGCGCTCAATAGAATATGTAAGGGCGGCAGATTGCCGCCCCTACATCCCCCACCGATAACCCGGCGGGGATTTTTGTATCCCAATATATCTGTTGACGGCGGGGGCGATATGCCGTACAATAATCGTATCAGTATGGAGGAAGTGATGTTATGTCCATTCGGCGGGCGACGGTGCAGGATGTGCCCCGGATTTTGGAGATTTACGGACCCTATGTGAAAAATACCGCTATTAGCTTTGAGTACACAGTTCCCACCATTGAGGATTTTACCCGGAGATTTCTGGATATTACCGCCCAGTTTCCGTGGTTGGTTTGGGAGGAGGATGGTGTGATTCTGGGCTATGCCTACGGCAGCCGTCCCTTTGAACGGGCAGCCTATCAGTGGAGCGCTGAAAGCTCTATCTACCTTTGCCCCGAAGCTTGCGGCAAGGGCATCGGTAAAAGTTTGTATACTGCTTTGGAGCAGATTTTGCAGCGACAAGGCTACCGGAAGGTCTATGCCATTGTCACTACTGACAACGAAAACTCCGTGGCATTCCATCGGGCGATGGGCTACCGCCATACTGCCACCATGCCCGATTGCGGCTATAAATTCGGAAAGTGGTACGGCACAATTTGGCTGGAAAAAGACCTGAATACGTGGAAAAACCCACCCGGTGAGCCCGTTCCTATCCATCGTTTGCCGAAACCATAACAACAAAAACAATCCTGTTGCAGCAACAAACCGTCCCAGCTTGTACGAACAGTGCAAACTGGGACGGTTTATATCTGGGGGATCTCGTTATACAGCCGTTTTTTTCTTATGGAATGCTTTCAATGCAAAATAGATGCCATAAATTGCAAGGCTGACGCTGAATACTGAGAGTACCACCATCAGCGGCATAATTTCATCGGACAGAAAGGGGAAGATGCTTTCCTGAATAAAAAACCAATTGTAGCCTCGACCGTAGACTGTATTACCGAAACTTGCCCACGCAAGGATCATCAAAATGCTTACAAATTCCTTCCAGATTTTGCGAATGTCATATTTGACATCTCCGTAAACAAGATTTAGTACGCCCCAGCAAAACAGAAATGCGTGGTACATAAAGGTCTGAAAAATCACATAGCAAAACGGCGGTTGACCGCCCAAGGCAGTGCCGGGATAGCACATCCACATCAGGCTTGCGGCGATGGAAAGGGTAACTACCGGCTGCCGGATCTTTGCGAATTTGGGATTGAACTGCACAAAGGGTACCAACACCGCCATAATGGTGCAGATATTAAAGGGCAGCTTGTATACACTGATGCCGTTGTAGCTGTCGGACAGGGGCATAATAAAAAAGTCGATCACATACAGTCCTACCGTCAGATATGCCATGAGCTTTTGCAAGCGACTTTGTTGCTTTGGAAACTTGCGACCGATCAGCGACAGCGCTAATGTGCCTCCAAAGGCGATGAACAGGTAAAGAAAATGCCATCCGTCAAAAAGACCAATCTTCAAATCCGAATTATTTTGACTGAAAAGCCATGCGAAAAATTCTCTCATAAAATCATCTCTATCTTATTGTTGATTTTGGTTGTTGACAAGAGGATGCTCCTACTGTATGTAGTCCTGTATATACTATGTAGCAGGAACATCCTCTTGTCAAGTCTGAATTTTTCTTTTGCTGTCAGTGTCATAGGCTGTTATCAAGAATGAATTGCTAATGACAGAATTGCACCGGTTGACATTATATTTCTATGCAAGCAATATAAAACTTTCTTTTGAAACCGCAATGTGATACAATAGGCAAAACAAAAACTTAGAATTGACAGGTAAGCAAAACATGAAGAAGATCATAGTGATTGGATGTCCCGGAAGCGGTAAAAGTACATTTTCCAGGGCGCTTCATAAAATCACAGGCGTTCCGTTGTTTCATTTGGATAGGATGTTCTGGAATGCAGATAAAACAACTGTGGAGAAAGCTGTTTTTTATGAAAGGCTATCTGAAACGCTTCAAAAGAGCGAATGGATTATAGATGGAAATTATGCGTCTACCATGGAACTTCGGATGCAGGTGTGTGACACGGTTATATTTCTTGATTACTCCTTGGAGGTTTGCCTTGATGGGGTCAAAGAGAGAAAAGGCAAAGCGCGAAGCGATATGCCTTGGATCGAAACGGAGGAAGATGAAGTCTTTTTTGCATTCATAAAAAACTACAATGCACAAAACAGACCCCAGGTGATGGAATTGCTGAACAAATATGCCCACAAAAATATTCTTATCTTTAAAAACCGTGGCGAAGCGGATGCCTTTTTAATGCAAATTGAGCGATAAACAATTGCTTAATGATAAATATACAGCATGTCCTTTCTTGTTATGTCGTGACACAGACTGCGAGTAAGGACTTCTTTTAAACAATGAAGCCTTGCCATAAAATGGCGGGGCTTTTTTGCGCTTTGCAGACAGGTAAATCTCTGGATTCTCCTTGGGGTAGAGTGGATATTCTACCGTAAAGAGAGGCGCTGCCCCGGGTAACGGTAAAAATCCACCCGTGCAGAGGCCTTTGCAGCTACTATGCGGAAAAGGGCGGTTTGCTGGTAGGGTTTGAGAAGCTGTAAGGGAAGTTTATAGGTAAGCGCCGGTTCGGAGGAAATCAGGAATTACCCTTGTCGTTTTTTGTGAAATGTGATATGATAGCAAAAAACAGGAGGGGAAGATATGCTTGATTTTTTGAAATACTTTCTTGGCGCAGGGGAGACGGTGGAGTTTACCAATTTTACCCTTGCCCATTTTCTGCCGATTCTGCTGGCGGCAGGGCTGATCTGGTTGATCTATCGCTGCCGGGAAACTATCCGCGGACTGAAACGGGAACACATTTTTCGTTATGTGCTGGCATTTGCCCTGATCGTCAGTGAAATGTCCTATTATTGGCGGCTGATTGCCATACCTGCGCTGGGTCCCAACCCGGTAGACCATTTGCCTATTACCGTGTGCGGCTGGGTGGTGGTATTTTGCAGCTATATGCTGGTGGGAAAATCCCAGACACTCTTTGATATCTCCTATTTCTGGCTGTTTGCCGGTTCGATTTTCGCACTGATCACCCCCACGGTGATCACCTATACCGGTCCTACCCGGTTCCGTTACTACCAATTCTGGGCGGAGCACTTGCTGGGGTACGTGGCGGTTTTTTATATGATCTTTGTTCATGGTATGCGGCCCACGCTTCGGTCTATGGCAAAGGCTTATGTGGGCATTGTCCTGCTGGCGGGCATCGCGTACTGGGCAAACCGGCTGATTGGACCGGGCGCCAATTACCTGTTTATGGCGCGGCCGGAGGATACCCCGTCCATTCTGGATATCTTGCCGCCTAATTTTGCTCTGCGTTTAGCCATCATGGCATTGGCCATCACTTCCTTATTCTTTGTGGCATACCTGCCGTGGTACTTAAAAGACCGGAAAGCAAAAAAATTGATGCCGGTATAATGCCTGCCAGCTTTTTGCGGATGTTTTGCCAAATTGCGGTTGCAATTGAAAAATCCCTGTGGTATACTGTTCGTTGGCTTAATAGCAGAAATTCGTTTCTGAGAGGAGAATCATTGTGTTTGCATTTAGCGAAGCTACGTATGTGCTGTTAAATATTTTTCTGATCCTGACCTTGGGTTACATGATCGGCAGAATTGAGATCAAAGGTGTGGGTCTTGGCTCCGCTGCGGTTTTCCTGGTGGCGCTGGTCTTCGGTCACTTACATACGGCTTATCCCGATACAATGTTTGGGGCTGAACTGCCCAAGCTTTTGCAGAATTTGGGGTTGGTGTTTTTTGTGGTGTCCGTGGGCTTTATTGCCGGACCCAGCTTTTTCCATAATTTGAAGGTCAACGCCAAGTCCTATGTGCTGCTGGGTCTTACGATCATCGTCTCCGGCGGTTTGACTTGCTTTGCCATCACCAAGCTGACAGGCATGGATGCAGCGCTCTCTGCCGGTATGCTTTCCGGCGCGCTGACCAGCACACCCGGCTTCTCTGCTGCAAAGGATGCTGCCGGTGCGGCAAGAGAATCCTTGGTGTCCGTGGGTCAAGGTATTGCCTATCCCTTCGGTGTTATCGGTGTGGTGCTGTTCGTGCAGCTGATGCCCCGGATTCTTCGGGCAGATATGGAAAAGGAGCGGGCGAAGATCAGCAACACGGCAAAAACCGCTGCTGCCGCAGAGGTCAAATTGAAAAAGCCCTGCTTCTCTATGGAAGAATTCGGCCTGTTGCCTGTTGCCTTGGGCATTTTGGGCGGTATCTTGCTGGGCGCCATCAAAATTCCTCTGCCTGGTGGCAACAAGTTCTCATTGGGAAATACCGGCGGTCCTCTAATCGTGGCGCTGATCTTGGGCCATTTCGGTCACATCAGCAGACTGGATATGCAGGTTCCCAAAACCACCTCTAAACTGCTGCGGGAACTGGGACTGGTACTGTTTTTGGCAGGCGCGGGATTTGACGGCGGCAAGGACTTCGTCCGGGTGCTGGCGGAACAGGGCCCCATGCTCTTTGTTTACGGCGCGATTATGACCATTGTGCCGATGTTTGTCGGTTACTTTGTGGCAGCGAAGCTGTTAAAGCTGGACTTGCTGAACAATATGGGTTCTATTACCGGCGGTATGACCAGCACCCCCGCACTGGGTACCTTGATCACCTCCTGCGGTACGGACGATGTGGCAGCAGCTTACGCCGCTACCTATCCCATTGCTCTGGTCTCTATAATTTTGGTGTGCCAGTTCTTGGTTCTGTTGGGATAAAAACTTCTCACATAAAGTTACCCCTCCCGGAATTCCGGGAGGGGTTTGGTTTAATTCAGTACGATTTGGTTGAACAGTTGCAGAGTATCGTCGAACCGGTCCTCTTCTTCGGGACAACCGAAAACGCCGATCAGCAGTTCCTGTTCGTCCTTGCGGAAGGCAGATAGCAGGCAACTGCCGGCGGAGGGGGTCTGTCCGGTTTTCAGGCCTATGGCATAGGGACAGTAGTAGTCGGTGGCGGGGTCAATGAGGGCGTTGGTGTTTTTCCAGTTGATGGTCTCTCCATGCAGTTCCACTTGCTCTCTGGGCACGATGGCGTATCGCATAATGGTTTCGTTCTCCATGGATAGCTTGCCAAGGATGGTGAGATCGGCGAAGGTGGTGTAATGGCTGCTGTCGTGAATGCCGTCGGGGTTTACGAAATGGGTGTCGGTCATGCCTGCATCCTTAGCTTTGGTGTTCATCTGTGCCATAAATGCCTGCACCGCAGCGGAGGCGCTGAGCTGGGGATTGCCTTTCATGGCTCTGCCTGCCGCGCAGGCAAGCATGTAGGCGGCATCGTTGCCGCTGGGCAGCATCATGGCCTCCACCAGCTTTTCTGCGGTGAGGACATCACCCTTTTGGATTTTCGCAACGGAAGAACCCCACGCTACCATATCCAGGGCGTCATCGGCAGTGATCTGGGTGTCCGGCTGCAAATATTCCATGGCAACGTATGCGGTAAACAGCTTTGTGATGCTGGCAGGATACACGCGCTCGCTTGCCTGTCCGGAGGAGATCAGAAAATTACCTGTTTTGCAATCGTATACAAAATACTGCTGGGCAAGAAGCTGCCGGTCGGCAGGATAAGTGTTCCAGGTGGGGGCGGGAATGGCGGTGCTCTCGGCGGTTTCCCCGGTGGTGTTTCCGGTGCTGCTAAGCTGAGGTTCGTCCGGGGAGAATACCGGCGCAGTCAGCTGGGAACAGACGATGATGGCTGCTACCAGCAGGACTGCCAGCACGCCCAATTCCAAAGCCACAAGTTTTTTCATGAAAATTCCTCTTTTCGTGGTTTTTTTGGTTTATTATACACCCTGGCGGGGAAAAAAGATAGAGGTGGGGATAATTTTCTTGGGGTTGGAAAAAATAGGATGTGCCTGCCCAATAGCTCTTGACTTTTTGTGCGGTTGTGGTATATTAAAAGCAACATGAGGGAGTAATTCCGGGCAGACGCTGCCCGAAGCATTTCGTCAGTACAGCCTTTTGGCTCGGAGTGTTTGTAAGAATGAGACTCATGCACAGCTTTGGGGCATGTGCATGGGTCTTTTTTGATTATGCAAAAATTTTAAGGAGTGTTGAATCGCATGGAGAAAACCTACACCCTGTCTACGCAACAGGTCTTGCAGAACCTGGGCGTGGATGAGCGAGGCCTTACCAGCCAACAGGCGGAGGAACGCCTGGCAAAGTACGGTCCCAACAAGCTGAAAGAGGGGGAAAAACCCACACTCTTACAGCGGTTTTTGGCGCAGCTGAAAGATCCCATGCTTATTATCTTGATGATCGCTGCTGCCGTGTCTGCCTTGACCGGTATGCTTTCCGGGGAAAATGAGTGGGCAGAGGTTATCATCATTGTCGCGGTGGTGCTGCTCAATGCCATTCTGGGTGTGATTCAGGAGAGCAAGGCAGAAGCTGCCATAGAAGCCCTGCAAACCATGACAGCTGCCACCTGTAAAGTGATACGGGACGGTAAGCAGATGGTCCTGCATTCCGACCAGCTGGTTCCCGGCGATATCGTGCTGCTGGAAGCCGGTGACGCTGTTCCTGCTGACGGCAGAATTATTGAAAATGCCAGCTTGAAGATCGAGGAAGCCGCGCTGACCGGTGAATCTGTGCCGGTAAATAAGCTGATCGACGCTTTACATTTGAAGGGCGACAGTGAGGATATTCCTCTGGGTGACCGGAAGAATATGTGCTATATGGGCTCTACCGTGGTGTACGGCCGTGGCAAGGTGGTGATTACCGAGACCGGTATGGATACTGAGATGGGCAAGATCGCCGGCGCTTTGGCAGAAGCAAAGGACGAGGAGACCCCCTTGCAGAAGAAGCTGGACAGTCTGGGTAAGACCCTGAGCTTTTTGGTGTTGGGCATCTGTGTGTTCATTTTTGTCTTTAACCTGCTGATGGCAGGCGAGTTCCATCTGGGCGCGATTTTGGAGACCTTCATGGTGGCGGTTTCTCTGGCCGTTGCGGCGATCCCCGAGGGTTTGGCTACGGTGGTTACCGTGGTGTTGTCCATCGGCGTTACCAAGATGAGTAAGCGCAACGCAGTGATTCGCCGGCTGACCGCTGTGGAGACCTTGGGCTGTACCCAGGTGATCTGCTCCGATAAGACCGGCACATTGACCCAGAATAAGATGACCGTAGTGGAGCATTTGGGGGAAACCCAGCTGGTTGCCACCGCTATGGCGTTGTGCTCCGATGCCAACCTTAATGACAACAACCAGGCAGAGGGTGAACCCACCGAGTGCGCTCTGGTGAACTTTGCCTATTCTGTGGGTCTGCACAAGGCGGAACTGGAAAAGGCAACCCCCCGTGTGGATGAAGCGCCCTTTGACTCCGGCCGGAAGATGATGTCTACTGTTCATGAGGTAAACGGCAAGTTTGTGCAGTACACCAAGGGCGGCCCGGATGTGGTGCTGGCCCGTTGCACTTCCTATCTGGAAGACGGCGAAGTGAAGCCCATGACTGAGGAAAAGCGCGCTCAGATCATGGCTGCAAACAAAGCCATGGCAGATAAGGCGCTGCGTGTTCTGGCGGCTGCCAAGCGGGACTGGGCTGTCAAACCTGCTGACAATACTCCGGAATTTTTGGAAACCGAGCTGTGCTTCATCGGTCTGACCGGTATGATCGACCCGGTCCGTCCTGAGGTAAAGGCAGCCATTGAGGAGTGCCGGGCTGCGGGCATCCGTCCTGTGATGATCACCGGCGACCATAAGGATACCGCCGTTGCCATTGCCAAGGAGCTGGGCATTATTGCCGATGCCTCCGAAGCCATCACCGGCGCGGAGCTGGACGCAGTTTCTGATGAAGATATCTGCGAATTCGTGAAAAAATACGGCGTGTACGCCCGTGTGCAGCCGGAGCATAAGACCCGCATCGTCACCGCCTGGAAAGCCAACGGCGCGATTACTGCCATGACCGGTGACGGCGTGAACGACGCCCCCTCCATTAAGTCTGCCGACATTGGCGTGGGCATGGGCATTACCGGTACAGACGTTACCAAGAACGTTGCTGACATGGTGCTGGCGGATGATAACTTCGCCACCATCGTTTCCGCCGTGGGCGAGGGTCGCCGAATCTATGACAACATCCGCAAGGCGATCCAGTTCCTGCTGGCATCCAATATGAGTGAGGTTCTGGGTGTGTTCGGCGCGACCCTGATGGGTTTCGTGCTGCTGAACCCCGTACACCTGCTGTTTATCAATCTGGTCACTGACTGCTTCCCCGCCTTGGCTTTGGGCATGGAAGAAGCGGAGCCGGACACCATGAACCGACCTCCCAGAAATTCAAAGGACGGAATTTTTGCTGGTGGTTTGGGCTTTGATGTGATCTATCAGGGTGTGTTGGTTACCGTGATTACCATTATCGCATACCTCATCGGCGCATCCATCGAGTTCCGTGAGGCAGCGGCAGGCTGGTTCCGGGAACTGACCACCCTGGGCGAATCCGGACACGGCATGACCATGGCGTTCCTTGCTATGAGCATGTGTGAGATCTTCCACTCCTTCAACCTTCGCTCTCAGCGGAAGTCCATCTTCGGACTGCACAGCCACAATAAGATCCTGTGGGTAGCCATGCTGGGCAGTCTTGTACTGACCACTTTGGTCATTGAGGTAGGGCCTATTGCCCGTGCCTTTGGCTTTACACCTATCGGACTGACAGAGTACGGGATTGCTATGGGCCTTGCCATTCTGGTGATCCCCGTGGTGGAGATCGTCAAGCTGATTCAGAGAAAGCTGGCAAAATAAGCATACAAGGGCGTGTTGCAAAACACGCCCTTTTTTTGTATAATTTATAATTATTCATGTCATTGCGAGGAGGGCGAATGCCCCACGTGGCAATCTCCCAATTTGATAATGGTACAACATTACGAAAGGTGAAGTAAGTATGACACCGGAAAAATTGATGGATTTGGCAAAAGAGGCAAAGGAAAGAGCTTACGCGCCCTATTCCCGCTACAAGGTGGGCGCAGCCTTGCTATGCGCTGACGGAACGGTGTATCAGGGCTGTAATATTGAAAATGCCGCCTATGGCCCTACCAATTGCGCGGAGCGCACCGCCCTTTTCAAAGCGGTCTATGACGGCCAGCGGGACTTTACCGCCATTGCGGTCTGCGGCGGCTTGGAGGGCAAAATTTCCGGTCCGTTCCCGCCCTGCGGTGTGTGCCGGCAGGTGTTGCGGGAGTTTTGTAAAGATGATTTTGCCATTTACTTGGAAACAGCGGAGGGGAATATTGAAACCCACACCCTGTCTCAGCTTCTGCCTCACAGCTTCCGGGCAGAATACATGGATATGCCGTAGCGGCGGATTCTATATCCGCCCTTTTTTGCACCCAACACCGATGGAGATTCCGGGAAAATGCCAAAGTTATGAAAAAAGTTGTTGACCTGGGTGGATTTATGGGTTATACTATGTTAGCGTGACTATGTATGGTCAGTGATTATGTTCCGCTGCAACCGTCCGGTTGTCGAGCATATGTGATTTTTAAGGAGGTGTCTACCAATGAAGCGTACCTATCAGCCCAGCCGCCGTCACCGTGCAAAGGTTCATGGTTTCCGGCAGAGAATGGCTACTTCTAACGGCCGCAAGGTTCTTGCCCGCCGCCGTGCCAAAGGCCGTAAGGTCCTGTCTGCGTGAGTGTAAACCGGTAGCTGAATCGTAGCAAGCCACCGCTCATAGCGAAATGGGAGTACATGCGGGGCGAATGGCTATTCGCCCCGCCCCCTTTTTATTTGGCGGGTTTGAGTAGTTTTATGGATGTTTTTACAGACTGCTTTTATTGGGTGGTTTTTGAGTGAGAGAGGCAATATGAAATTTTCCTGTTCGCTGAAACTGAATCATATCTTTCGGCGGCTGTATGCCACCTCCGGTCATGCCAATGCCATGCTGGTGCTGTATGCCAGACCCAACCGCATCGGCGGAAACCGCGTGGGCATTACCGCAGGCAAAAAGCTGGGCCACGCCGTGGTCCGCAATCGTGTGCGCCGCCGTTTGCGGGAGATCTACCGGCTTAATGAGGACCGGTTTGCTCCCGGCTGGGACATTGTTGTGGTAGCCCGGAGTCGGTGCATTGATGCTGACTTCCAGAAATTGACCCATGCCTACCTGTCCCTTGCCAAGAAAGCCGGGGTGCTGAAACCCCAATGAAAAGGCTTTTGGTATCCATGATCCGCTTCTATCAGCGAAAGATCTCTCCCAGTTTTCCAGCTCGCTGCCGATTCACCCCTACCTGTTCCGCATACGCATTGGAAGCCATTGAAAAATACGGGGCCGTAAAAGGAAGCTTTTTGGCTTTGCGGCGTTTTCTGCGCTGCCATCCCTTTTACAAGGGCGAACCCTATGACCCCGTACCCTAAGGAGGAGTACCAATGATTCTCGCATTTAAGTTAAGTGATATCATCCAGATTCCTTTTGGTTATTTGCTCTCCTGGCTGTATCAGCTTACCACCAACTACGGCGTGGCACTGATCCTCTTTGCCATCGTTTTGAAGGTTGTTTTGCTCCCCGTTACGGCCAAGAGCAAAAAGAGCACCATGAAGATGTCCCGGCTGACGCCCCGTTTGCAGGCATTGAAGGAAAAGTACGGCAATGATGCCCAGAAGCTGAACGAAGCCACCCAGGCGCTGTATCGGGAAGAGGGCGTGTCCATGGGCAGCGGTTGTCTGTGGAGCTTTGTGCCCCTGTTGATCCTGCTGCCGTTGTACGCCGTAGTCCGTCAGCCCATCACCTATATGCTCCATGAGAGCGCAGAGGTGGCAGCAGAGATTGTCAAGATCATCAAAACCGCCATGCCGGAGGCTTTTGGCAAGAACGAATTTTACGATCAGCTCATCGCAGCCCCTCTGATTCCCCAGTTTGCAGAGAGCTTGAAGAGCATCGTTGCCAACCCCGACACCTTGAACGGTCTGAATTTCAGCTTCCTTGGCATCGACCTGGGCGCTGTTCCCACCTTCAATGTGTTTAAGTGGGAAGTTTGGAACTGGGCGCATATCGGCGCATTCCTGATGCCGGTTTTGTCTGCCGGCGGACAGGTGCTGAGCATGTTCATCTCTCAGCGGATGAATAACTCTCTGGTCACCGATGAAAAGGGCTTGCAGGACAAAGAGACTGCTAAGAATTCTCAGGCAAGTCAGAACGGCAAGATGATGCTGTATATGATGCCGCTGATGTCTTTGTGGATCGGCTTTACTGTGCCCGGCGCATTGAGCCTGTATTGGTTCGTGCAGGGTCTGGTGTCCACCGCTATGGACGTGTACCTGACCAAGAAGTACCGTAAGATCTACGATGCTGAGGACGCTGCGCGTCTGCAAAAGGCCTTGGAAGAGGAAGCCATCGAGGCAGAGAAGGAGCGCCTGCGGGCAGAACGCCGGGCAGCTAATCCCGATGGTATCACCACCAACACCAGCAAGAAGAAGTTGCAGCAGAAGCAGCAAAGAGAGCAGGAGGCCGCCAAGGCAGCTGCTGCCCGGGAGTATGCCATGAAGAAGGGACTCGTGGTGGAGGAAGCGGACGATGTTCCCAGTGTTATGTCCGGAATCCCCAGCCGTCCTTACTGCAAGGGGCGCAATTACGATCCCAATCGCTATGCTTCCCAGAATACGGAGGAATAAATCATGGAAAAAACCATTATCGTTACGGGCAAAACCATCGATGAAGCCATCGAAAATGCCCTTACCCAGCTGGGTCTGGACAGAGACAACGTCTCCGTTCAGGTTTTGGCCCAGGCCAAAGCAGGTTTTTTGGGCATTGGCGCTGCCCCTGCCAAGGTAGAGGTGACCTATGAGGCACCGGACCCCGCGCCCAAGGTTGCCCTGTCCTCGGCTTCCCGTTCCAAGCCCAAGGCAAAGCCTGTGGTGAAGCCGGAAGAGCCCAAACCCCAGTCGCCTAAGGAGGAGGTATCCAAGCCTGCGCCCAAGGCTGAGACATCCAAGCCTGCCCCCAAGGAGCGCAAGCCCAAGGTGGAGCAACCTAAGGCTGCGCCTAAGGAATATGCTCCCGCCGCGCCCGGTTCGGTGGAGGAGAAGATCGAGGTATTCCTGAAAGGTCTTTTGGAACATATGGGCTCTGCTGCTGTGCCCCATGCGTGGAAGGAAGAGGAGAACACCTATATGGTGGAGCTGACCGGTGAGGATTTGGGTTATCTCATCGGCCGCCGGGGTGATACCCTGGATGCCTTGCAGCACCTTGCCAACTATACCGTGAATCGGGGCGTTGAGGGACATATCCGCATCAATGTGGATGCAGAGTGCTATCGTCAGAAGCGGGAGGACTCCCTCCGCCGCTACGCCCATAAGAAGGCCCAGCAGGTGCTCAAAGCCCATCGCCGCACCACCTTGGAGCCTATGAACGCTTATGAGCGCCATGTGATCCACGCCACCTTGCAGGATACCGACCGGATCACCACCTATTCTGTGGGTACCGAGCCCAACCGCCGTGTGGTTATCGAATACGTCCGCTAAAACCAAATCTCCCGGGAGCTACCTCCCGGGAGATTTTTAATTGAGAATTGAAAATGATTGCAGGGGCAATCTCCCGCTACGGTTTTTGCTGATAATGGGTAGGGACACCCCTCCCGGGGTGTCCGTTGGCGGTTTTTCTTTTTGCGGACACCCGAGGATGGGTGCCCCTACAACAGGAAAATTTTATATTAAAAGTGCGTACCCGCAGGTACGCACTTTCTTAATATTCTCCCAGCCAGCGGGGCGATGTAACGGATACGGGTTTTCCCTCTTGTAAGCTTTTGGGCACATCCAGAATCCGCTGGTTTTTGCTTCCCCGGAAGGGCACTTCCAGGCTTTTTTCCTCCCGGATAAAAGGCCCATCAATGAGTACGTCCAGATATTCCAAAAGCTGCTTTTGGGCGGCAGTGCCTTTGTATAGCTGTTCAAAGGTGTAGCCGGAGTAGGAGGCTACCTCATAGCCCTTTTCTTTCAGCGCCTTTGCCAGGTCCAGAAAGCCTTCGGCCTGAGCAAAGGGTTCACCGCCGGAGAAGGTCACACCCCGGCACAAGGGGTTGGCGGTGACCAGTTCCACCATGGCGGCAGTTTCCGCAGGTGTACCCCCTTCAAAGGGCCATGTTTCCGGATTGTGACAGCCTTCGCAGTGGTGGGGACAGCCTTGGCAGAAGAAGGTGGTGCGGATGCCCGGGCCGTCCACAATACTGTCGGTTTGAATGCCGGATAGAAAGATCATTTGTTCAGTCCGTGCTTTACGCGGTCCCGTTCCTCGGCGCGCTTGGCATCGTTCCACTTGTCCATAGTGCCAACCAGGTAACCGGTGATGCGGCGGATCCGCTCAAAGCCAACGCCTTGGCCCATTTTTTCGTTGGTAGTCTTGATGGTCATAGTAAAATCCTCCTTCATACAGATGATACATAAGCTGTTTTTGCTTGCGAAATCGAATTGACAATGGACAATGGTCAATGGACAATTAAGGTGTCGGCGTTGCCGACGGATTAAAATTTTGCCGGCACCAAAATTGTCAATTGTCAACTGTCAATTGTCCATTTTTATTCAATGCCCTGAAATGCGGGCATTTTCGGATACTTTCTCTTCAATTCCTCGATGCGCTCAAAGGGGATCTCCTCGCCCTCCCGGCGACCGCAGCGGGGACATACATCACCGATGATGCCCACGTAGCCGCACACCGGATCCCGGTCAACGGGGTGGTTGATAGAGCCATAGCCGATGCCAAAGTCGTGCATGCAGCGGACGATGGTCTCAAAGGCCTCCACGTTCTGGGCGGTGTCGCCGTCCAGCTCCACATAGCTGATGTGACCTGCATTGCACAGGGCGTGGTAGGGTGCTTCCAGACGGATCTTGTCGTAAGCGGAGATGGGGAACCACACGGGAATGTGGAAGGAGTTGGTGTAGTACTCCCGGTCGGTGATGCCGGGGAGCTTGCCGTAGCGCTTCTGGTCCATGCGGATAAACCGACCGGACAGGCCCTCGGCGGGGGTGCCCAGCAGGGAGAAGTTCATTTTCAGCTCCTGAGACTTATCGTCGCAGAACTTCCGCATGAAGCCAAGGATCTGCTTACCCTTCTCCTGCATATCCTCGCTCTGGCCGTGATGCTGACCGTACAGGGCGGTAAGGGTCTCAGCCAGACCGATGAAACCAATGGACAGGGTGCCGTGTTTCAGTACTTCCCGCAGATCGTCATTAACAGATAGCTTGTCGGAGTCCAGCCAAACGCCCTGACCCATGAGGAAGGGATAGTTGTAGATATGCTTGCTTGCCTGGATCTCGAAGCGGTCCAGCAGTTGCTGGGCAACCAGTTCCAGCATGGCTTGCAGCTTTTCAAAGAATACCTTCTCGTCACCCTTGCTTTCAATGGCGATACGGGGCAGGTTGATAGAGGTGAAGCTGAGGTTACCGCGGGAGTAGGAGATCTCACGGGTGGGATCGTAAACGTTACCCATGACCCGGGTACGGCAGCCCATGGTAGCCACTTCCGTCTCGGGACGGCCGGGTACGTAGTATTGCAGGTTGTAGGGGGCGTCCAGGAAGGTGTAGTTGGGGAACAGGCGCTTGGCGCTGACCTGCATACTCAGTCGGAACAGATCGTAGTTAGGATCGCCCTCGTTGTAGTTAACGCCTTCCTTGACCTTGAAAATGTGAATGGGGAAGATGCAGGTCTCGCCGTGACCCATGCCGTCATTCAGGGCAAGCAAGATGTTCTTAATGACCATGCGGCCCTCAGGGGAGGTGTCGGTGCCGTAGTTGATGGAGGAGAAGGGGGTCTGGGCGCCGGCGCGGGAATGCATGGTGTTCAGGTTGTGGACGAAGCCCTCCATGGCCTGCTTGGTATCCCGGTCGGTCTTCTTGTAGGCACGCTCAGCGGCGCGCTTTACCAGCTTTTGGGCGGCAGCCGTGTCCATTTGGAAGGCCTTTACAAGACCGGCTTCCACAGCGGCAGTGTAGCATTCGCTGCTTTGGAGTTTTGCCACTTCGCCGGTTGTTTTTTCTGCCTCAGCAATGACGGCGGTGATGGCATCGGCGGCATCTTCCAGGTCCAGATAGTCCTCAACAGCATCCCGCAGACGGCGACCAAAGGCTTTTCGATAGGTCTTGGCAACGCCTTCGCCCATGCCGTAGTCGAAGTTGGGGATGGACTGACCGCCGTGCTGGTCATTCTGGTTGGACTGGATGGCGATGGCAGCCAGCGCCGCATAGCTCTGAATGCTCTGGGGCTCCCGCAGGTAGCCGTGACCGGTGGAGAAGCCGTCCTTGAACAGCTTGATGATGTCGGTCTGGCAGCAGGTGGTGGTAAGGGAGTAGAAGTCAAAGTCGTGGATGTGAATGTCGCCCTCCCGGTATGCCTTGGCATGCTCGGGGCGGAGCAGGTACATTTCGTTGTACGCCTTAGCGCCGGCAGCGCCGATTTGGAGCATGGAGCCCATGGCGGTATTACCGTCAATGTTGGCGTTGTCCCGCTTCATATCGCTGATACGGGCATCGATGTTGGTGATCTCATCAATGGTCTTCATCAGCTTGGTGTTGGCTTCTCTGGCGCGGGTACGGTTGGCGCGGTAGAGGATGTATGCCTTGGCGGCAGCGTTGAAGCCGTGGTTCATCAGCTGCCGTTCCACGGCATCCTGCACCGCTTCAATGTTGGGTGACTGATCGACAAACCGACCTTCCAGTTCCAGCTGTACATCGTTGGCAACCCGGGCGGCATCGGCGGCGTTGCCGTCGCCGGAGGCTTCCAAAGCCTTCAAGATTGCAGCGGCGATCTTATTCTGATCGTACAGGACCACGCGTCCGTCTCGCTTGATAATGCTGTGAATCATTGTCTTTCTGTCCTTTCTCCTGTTGAATCTGTTTAGGCACAATATCTTGTGTTTTGAAAACGCATCTCCACAATATATTGGCACAAATGGTGACAAAAGTCAACAGGTATTTTTATATTTTTTTACCTTTGTGCAAAGCATACAAAAATAGCCCCTGCCATTTGACAGGGACTATGTTCCTCGATGAGAGCGGAATATTTTAATGTAGGGCGTAGCCTTGCTCCTCCCCGCAAAACACCGGTAATTTAGATGTAAGGCGGGAGGAAACTCCCGCCCTACGATGCCATTATTCCCCGGGGGCGAAGTCTTCTTCCCCGGCAAGATCGGTGTTTTCCTTGTTCACAAAGGCCATCAGCTCGTCGCCGGTGATGGTCTCCTTAGCAAGCAGGTGCTGGGAGATCTCGTCCAGCAACACCCGGTGGGAACTAAGCAGCGCCTTGGCTTCTGCGTAGCAGGTGTCCAGCAGCTCTTGCACAGCGGCATCCACCTTGGCGGCGGTTTGCTGGGAGCAGTCCATCTGGGCGCTGCCGTCCAGATACTGATTGTGGATCACTGCCGGGGCCATGAGTCCCAGAGCATCACTCATACCATACAGGGCGACCATGTTCTTGGCGATAGAGGTGGCTTTTTGAATGTCGTTGGCGGCGCCGGTGGTCATGGTATTGAACACTACCTGTTCAGCCGCCCGACCACCCAGCAGAGACCGCAGGTCTGCCAAAAGCTCTTCTTTGGAAGAGAGGAACTTTTCTTCTTCGGGCATATACATGGTGTAGCCCAGCGCGCCGGAGGTGTGGGGTACGATGGTGATCTTGGTCACCGGTATCGTCTTTTTGTCCAGAGCGGATACCAATGCGTGACCCACTTCGTGGTAGGCAACCAGTCGCTTTTCCGTATCCGTCAGCACGGTGTTTTTCTTTTCTGTACCTGCAATGACCGTCTCAAAGGATGTCAGCAAGTCCTCTTGATTTACCGCCTTGCGGCCGTGACGTACTGCCCGCAGGGCGGCTTCGTTCACAAGGTTTGCAAGGTCTGCGCCCACCACGCCGGCGGTTGCCTGGGCGATCTTGCGCAGGTCTACATCTTCCGCAAGCTTGATTTTCCGGGTGTGCACTTTCAGGGTGTCCAGTCTGCCTTGGAGATTGGGGCGGTCTACGACGATCTGCCGGTCGAATCGACCTGCCCGCAGCAGCGCCTTGTCCAGAATCTCCGGCCGGTTGGTGGCGGCAAGGATCACGATGCCCTTGGAGGAATCGAAACCGTCAATCTCGCCCAGCAGGGAATTCAGGGTCTGGTCGTTGTAGCCCATACGGTCGTTCCGTTTGTGACCCACCGCGTCAATTTCATCAATAAAGATAATGCAGGGCGCGACTTTGGAGGCCTGCTGGAACAAATCCCGCACCCGGCTGGCGCCCACGCCTACGAACATCTCTTCAAAATCCGAACCGGAGATGGAGAAGAAGGGTACATTGGCTTCACCTGCCACCGCCTTTGCTAATAACGTCTTGCCGGTACCGGGAGAGCCCACCAGCAGCGCGCCCTTGGGCAGCTTGGCGCCGATCTCCGTGTACTTCTGGGGGTTGTGGAGGAAATCAATGATCTCTTGGAGAGATTCCTTGGCTTCGTCCTGTCCGGCAACGTCGTTGAAGGTGATACCGGTCTGCTTTTCCATATAGACCTTTGCCTTGCTGGCGCCCATAGAGCCCATCATGCCGCCGCCCATCTTCTTGGACAGGAGCATCATCACACCGAAGATAGCGCCGAACATAATAATATAGTATAGCACCATCATAATGCCGGAGTTGTCCTCTACGATCTCCACATTCACCTCGGTGCCAAGGGCGTTGAGTTCCTTGGCCAGGGAGAGAATATCACCGTTGGGCAGACCGGTAAAGCAGGCCTTCTGCTTCACCGCAGGCTTGGCGGCTTCCTCCCGGGTCATGTATAGCACCCGGTCGTAGCGAAGCTCTACTTCTGCAAGATTGTCGTTTTTGGCTTCTTCCATAAACTGGGAGAAGGTGGTCTGGGTGTACTGGCTGTTTCGCACCGCGTTATATACAGTGCTGATGATCAGAACGATAACCACCGTTATCATAATGGCGACCCATATATTGCCCTTGGGGCGTTTTCCCTCAGGCTTTTTCGGGGGTTGGTTTTTCTGTTGTTCCATGACTTGCCTCCTTGGGGGCGTATTTTTAGCTATCATAACATATTTTTTCGTTGCCTGCAATGAATGATACGAAAATGCGGCGTAAATTTTCTGTGAATTTCTGTTAGGTTGCCAAAAAATGCAGTTGTGAATGGAAGAAAAATCTGCTATAATGATAAAAATATTACCTTTTCTCCGCCAGAAAGGACGGTATCGAGATATGGCATACGAAAAAAATACAGCGCGTCGGGGCGGTAACCGACCGGTTCGCCGGGAAGAACCCCGGGAAATTCCGGAAAATGAAAACCAGTTGGAAGGCCGCAACGCTTTGACAGAAGCTCTTCGCAGCGGCAGAACCATTGATAAGGTGTTCATCGCCGCCGGTGAGACGGACCGGGCGTTGCAGCATCTGGCAGCCCAGGCAAAGGAGGCAGGGGCGGTGGTGGTCCCGGTGGACCGGCGCAAGCTGGATGCCATGAGCGTGACCCGTTCCCATCAGGGTGTGATCGCATTGGCAGCCGCCCGGGAATATTTTACCATTGATGATCTTTTGCAGGAGGCGGCAGACCGGGGCGAAGCGCCGCTGCTTGTGATCTGTGATGAGCTTTCTGACCCCCACAATCTGGGGGCGATCCTCCGGTCGGCGGAGTGCGCCGGCGCCCATGGCGTGATCATTCCCAAGCGCCGCAGCGTGGGTCTGACTGCTGCCGTTGCCAAGGCATCTGCCGGCGCGGTGGAGTATATGAAGGTAGCAAAGGTCAGTAACATCAACAATGCCATCGCAGAGTTGAAGGAAAAGGGCGTGTGGATCTTCGGCACCGCAGCCGAAGGCTCTGTGCCCATGTATCAGGCAGATTTGACCGGCCCTGCTGCCATCGTCATCGGCAGCGAGGGTGACGGCATGAGCCAGTTGGTGCGAAAAAATTGCGATATGCTGGTGCATATTCCCATGAAGGGGAAAATCTCTTCTTTGAATGCATCGGCAGCGGCATCCATCCTACTGTATGAAGCGGTACGCCAGCGGAGGTAATGTATGGACGAAAGAGAACGCCAGGAATTTGATTTAGAGGATATTATCAAAGAATTCGGCGGCACGCCCAAGGCCGATGCGCCGGAGGCGGAAGTTCCCCAGGAACAGCCGGAGGAAGATACGCCGGAGGAGCAGCCCCAGGAGGAACTGTTGGAGGATCTGCCCTGGCAGATGCCCTCCCAGGAGCAGCCTGCGGATTTGGAGCAGACCCGGCGCATTGAGCCGGTGCAGACGGAGTCTTCGGAGGAGGTCTCCGGGGATACCATCCGTCTGGATGGTCTGCCTAAGGGGATCGCCGGCAGAAAGAAGGAAGAAGCGCCCTTGGATGAGACCCGGGTAGCCCAGATCTGGAATCCGGAGGACACCATTCACAATGCTCCGTTTTCGGAGAATTGGGAACCGGAATATGACCAGCCTATGGGGGAATATGTCCCTCCCCAGCCCATTCGTTTCCAGCCCCGCTCCCGGCTGAATGAGCTGAAACGGAAGTTGATCGAAGGCCCGGAGAAACGGTTCTATGAGCTGTCGGAAAAGGGCGTGGGCAGATTGCAGGCAGCGATTTTTTTAAGCGCCATTGTGGTGTTGATCTCTGCGATCTCCACTGGAATGTACGCGTTTGGCGCGGTGCAGGAAAATCGCCTGCGGCTAATGGTGTTCGGGCAGCTTTTGGCGATGCTGGTATCTGCGCTGCTGGGCAGCAATCAGCTCATTGAGGGCGTTGCCGATATGGTCAGAAAGAAGTTCAGCCTGAACTCCTTGCTGGTCATCACGTTCCTTGTGTGTTTTGCTGATGCGGTAGTGTGCTTAAAACAGTTGCGAGTGCCCTGCTGCGCCGCATTCAGTCTGGAAATGACCATGTCTTTGTGGAGCACCTATCAGCGCAGAAGCAGAGATATGTCTCAGCTGGATACCCTGCGACGCGCCACCCGTTTGGACGGCGTTACCGCTTGTTCCGATTATTTGGATGATAAAAAGGGCTTCCTGCGGAAAGACGGTCGGGTGGAGGACTTCATGGAGAACTTTGAAGCCATGGGCCGTCCGGAACGGACTTTGAACAGGTACAGCCTGATTGCTATGATCACTGCCTTTTTGGTGGGCATTTCTGCCGGGGTGATGACCGGCCTGTCTGACGGATTCGGCGCAGGCTTCTGCGTGGGATTGCAGGTGGCGGCAGTTTCTCTGCTGGCAGCGGTACCGGCAACGGCGTTTATTTGCCAGAGCCGTCCGGCTTGGGTCTTGGAGCGCAGACTCCATAAGCTGGGCACAGTCCTGTGCGGTTGGCAGGGCGTGGAGGGGCTCAGCGGCAACAGTGTATTCCCCCTTACTTATCAGGACTTGTATCCCGCCGGAACGGTGCGGCTGAACGGTGTGAAGTACTTTGGAAGCCGGGACCCGGATGTGGTGGTGGCATATGCCGCCGCGGTGGCCAGCGCAGACAAGTGCGGTCTGGAATATCTGTTCTCTCAGGTGCTGGATGTCCACAACGGCAGACATTACGATGCCACCGACCTGTTTCACTATGAAAACGGCGGTGTCCGGGGCATGGTGGAAGGTGAAAATGTACTGCTGGGCTCGGTGTCCTTTATGAAGGATATGGGCATTGATGTGCCGGAAAATGCCCGACTGGGGTATGCGGTGTATGTGGCCATTGAAGGGGAGTTGAGCGGTCTGTTTGCGGTGAGTTATGAAAAGAGCCAATCTACCGCAGCGGGTCTGACCACCCTTAATTCGTACAGAAAGCTGCAATGCGTGCTGACTTCTGATGATTTTATGCTGACGCACGGCTTCCTGCGGAGCAAATTCGATATTAAGCCTAAGCGGTTTTTGCTCCCGGACTATGGGGTGCGGGAGACCCTGCGGCAGAAGGAGGCAGAGCCGGATGCCGTGTGTCTGCTGATGACCACCTCTTTGGGGCTGGCGCCTATTGCTTATGGCGTTACCGGCGCCCGGGTGCTGCGAAACACTTGCCGTATGGGCACGGTGCTGCATATTATCGGCGGCGCTTTGGGTCTTGCGATTATGATTTTGCTTGTGGTTCTGGGGGCGTTGGAATTGCTGACCCCAGCGAATATGTTCCTGTACCAATTGGTTTGGATGATCCCGGCGATCCTCATTACCGAGTGGACCCATTCTATATAAGAAATCACCCTGTGCAGTTCATTTCTGCACAGGGTGATGTTTTTTATTCTTCGATGCGTTGAATATCCGCGCCCAGTTCGGTAAGTTTCTTAACCAGATGCTCATAGCCCCGCTCGATATAGTGGATGTTCTTCACTTCCGTTGTGCCGCGGGCAGCTAAGCCTGCAATGACCAATGCCGCGCCGGCCCGCAGATCGTTGGCGCGGACCACCGCGCCTGTTAATTGCGCCTGACCTGTGACAATGGCGGTCTTGCCGTTGATGAGGATATCTGCGCCCATGCTGGCAAGCTCCGTGCAGTAGCCAAAGAACCTGGTTTCATACACACTTTCGGTCAACCGGCTGGTTCCTTCCGCAATACTCATGCATACACAGATCTGCGCCTGCATATCCGTGGGGAAACCGGGGTAGGGACGGGTCTTGACGGTGGTGCTTTGTAGTTTTTCTTGGGAGATGACCCGAATGGAATCATCAAAGCTTTCAAACTGTACGCCCATTTCCTGTAATTTGGAGGTAATGCAGTCCATGTGCTTGGGGATCACATTCTGCACCAGCACATCGCCGCCGGCGGCAGCCACCGCTGCTATGTAGGTACCGGCTTCGATCTGATCGGGGATAATGGCATAGGTACCTCCGGAGAGCGCCTCCACGCCGTAGATTTTCACCGTATCCGTGCCGGCGCCGGAGATGTGGGCGCCCATGGTATTCAGGAAGTTGGCAAGGTCAACAATGTGGGGCTCTTTGGCTGCGTTTTCGATGACGGTTTTACCCGGCAGCAGGCAGGCTGCCATGATGATGTTCACCGTTGCGCCTACACTGACCACATCCAAGGTGATTCGGGCGCCTTGCAGGCCCTTGGGGCCGGGCTTCATATTTACATATTCATCGGTCTCCACCACTCTGGCGCCCAGAGCACGGAAGCCTTTGATGTGCTGGTCAATGGGCCGAGAGGCAAAGTTACAGCCGCCGGGCAGCGCCACATGGGCTTCATGGAATCGGCTCAGCAACGCGCCCATTAGATAGTAGCTGGCTCGCATCTGACATACCAGCTCCGGATTTGGCTTGGTACTGGTGACATTGGTGCAGTCCAGTGTCACGGTGCTGGGGTCTTCCCAACGGACTTCCGCGCCCATATCTGCCAGAATGTTTAGCAAAATGTGCACATCGGAAATGTCCGGGACATTTTCCACCCGGCACTTGCCTTTTACCAAAAGGGCAGCTGGGAGAATGGCCACGGCAGCGTTTTTCGCGCCGCTGACGGTGACAGTACCTTCCAAACGGTTGCCGCCGTTAATAACATATTTCGCCAAGGATGATTCACTCCTTGTAAAAGATTCACTCACCCAATCAGTATATCACAGGATGTTCCTTATGTAAAGGACAATTTTCTGCCTCTTTATCGGCGTAAACCCTTTGGATAGTGATTTTTCAGCACTTTTCCATCACTTTTTCCCCATCCAAGTGAATAAGAATCCACCTGCACAAGGGTCCAGCCGGGGGCATGCCCGGGAACGGTTTCGCCCCGGAGATAAGCCTTTACGGCACTTCCGTCAGCGGTAAGATTTTCTGCGCGTGCGGCGGTTTTCAGCCACAGCGCCAAGGCATGGGCAGGTTGGAAACGGTCTTTTTTTACTTCTCCCAGTTCCAGTCCCGGGCGCAGTACCTTGATGCCTTTTAGCGCCGGCAAAGCCTCCGGCGCCCAGTACAGGCTCTGCCCAAAGAGGACAGCCTTTCCTGCGGGCAGACAGATACCCAGCTCCCGGGCAAATTCTGTCCATACCTTGGGAAGGGGATTGCCTTTTTCGGTGGGAATATCCTCCTGTGGGCCTTCTTTTTTTCGCAGCACTGCCACAAAATGTCCCTCTCCCAGCAGCTTGTGGGGCCACAGGCGGTATGCGCCTGTTCCTGCGGGGGTGAACCAGGGCGCAGCCACCGGTTCCGGTTCAAATTCCGGATGGGCTTGCAGAAATTTTTCCATGCATTGCTCATTTTCCTCCGGGGCAAAGGTGCAGGTGGAATATACCAGTCGTCCGCCGGGTTTCAGCAGGGCGGCGCCGGATTGGAGGATCTCTCCTTGACGGCGGGCGCACATTTGCACCGTCTCCACGCTCCAATCGGTGATGGCAGCTTCCTCCTTGCGGAACATACCTTCTCCGGAGCAGGGAGCATCGATAAGCACCCGGTCAAAAAACCCGGTGTATTTTTCTGCTAATCGGGCGGGATGCTCATTGGTGACCAAGGCATTGCCAACGCCCATGCGTTCGACATTCCGGCTGAGGATCTTTGCCCGCTTGGGGTTGATCTCGTTGCACAGAAGAAAGCCTTCTCCCTGCATTCTGCCGGCAATCTGGGTGGACTTGCCGCCGGGGGCGGCGCACAGGTCACACACATATTCACCCGGCTGGGGATCCAGCAGCGCCACCGCCGACATGGCGCTGGCCTCCTGCAAATAGTATACGCCTGCTTCGTGATAGGGGTGCAGACCGGGACGGCTGTCCGGGTTATAATAATAACCCTGAGGTTCCCAAGGTACCGGCTCTGTCACAAAGGGAAGATCGGGCGCAGCGCCTTTTAAGGGGTTCAGCCGCAGTGCCACCGCACGGGGGCGTTCCAGACTTTTTAAGTATGCCGGATATTCTGCTCCCAGTTGCGATTGCATGCGTGTTAAAAAGTCTTCCGGCAGCATGGCGATTCCTCCTTCTTTTTGTGTGTCTGTTTTTTAAAATATAGGGCGGGGGCTTGCCCCCGCCCTACGGCGATCGGTTTTAGTTCTTCTCCTGAATCAGCAGCAGGTCTGAGATAATGGAATTGGACACCAGATAACCGTTGGGGGTCAGATGCCAGCGACCGTCAAAGGTCTTGGTGGCAAGCCCCTGCTCCTTGCATTGCAAAAGGTACTTTTCCAAGGGGGCAAAGGGCAGCAGGAACCGCCGCTCATATACCTTGGGGTCGATGCCGGCAGCGGTTCGCAGACGCATCATCAGATACTCACCCGCCCGCTCCCGGGAGGCGATCTGCTGTACTTCTTGGAGCACCTGTCCGCCGTGTTTGATGCCGTCAATGTAGCCCTTTAAGTCCCGGATGATGGTGAACCGGCTGCCGCCGAAGTCGGAACTGGCGTTAGGACCGAAGCCCAAATAGGGTTCTCCGTTCCAGTATTTCAGGTTGTGCCGGGATACATTGCCTTTCCGGCAGAAATTGGAGATCTCATATTGGCGGTAGCCGTGCTGTCGGAGGATGTCCACCGCAGACAGGTACATATCCGCCTGGGTGTCGTCGTCAGCAAGGTTGCAGTATTCCTGATAGTCGTAAAGGGGCGTACCTTCCTCCACCTTCAAACCGTAGCAGCTGATATGCTCCGGTTGCAGCTTCAATACATTTTTTAAAGTGCGTTCCCATGCTTGCAGGCTTTGCCCGGGCAGACCGTACATCAGATCTACCGACAGGTTCTTAAACCCGAATTTGCGGATTCGCTGTACCGCCGCTACCGCCTGGGCGTAGGTATGGGGACGACCTAGCTTTTTGAGGATTTCATCGTCATCGCATTGAATACCCAGACTGACCCGGTTGAAGCCCTCGCTGCGCAGGCGGCGCAAAAGCCGATCAGACACGGAGTCCGGGTTTGCCTCGAAGGTGATCTCCGCGGTAGGGGAGACCCGGAATGCTTTCCGGATGGCGGTAAGGATTGCCGCCATGCCGTCTGCGCCGAAGAAGGTAGGGGTGCCGCCGCCGAAGTAGATGGTATCTACCAGATAATCCGGCGCCAGAGGACCTGCTTCTTTGATATGGGTGCAGATGGCGTCCTGATAGCCGTCCAGCAGGCGGTCTTCCTTGCTGGTCACAGAGTAAAAGTCACAGTATTGGCATTTGCTGCGGCAGAAGGGTACGTGGATATAAATTCCCAAGGGGGTTCTGTTTTTGTTCATGAACAAAGGCATAGTTGGCCTCCGATTGTATATCTGTATTTAATCTTCGTCCAGTTTGAGCACGGCCATAAATGCTTCGGAGGGGACGGAAACCGTGCCGAAGGTGCGCATTCTCTTTTTGCCCTCTTTCTGCTTTTCCAGCAGTTTTTTCTTACGGGTGATGTCGCCGCCGTAGCACTTGGCAAGGACGTCTTTGCGCAGGGCCTTGATGGTCTCCCGGGCAATAATCTTGCCGCCGATGGCTGCCTGCACCGGGATCTCAAACTGGGCGCGGGGAATGTTCTCTTTCAGCCGCTCGCAGATCTTCCGCGCCCGGGGATAGGCGTTGTCGGCAAAGAGGATAAAGCTCAGGGCGTCCACAATGTCGCCGTTTAAGAGGATGTCCAGCTTCACAAGGCGGCTGGGACGGTAGCCGATGAGCTCATAGTCCAAGCTGCCGTAGCCCCGGGTACGGGACTTCAAAGCGTCGAAGAAATCGTAAATGATCTCGTTCAGGGGCATTTCGTAGTGCAACTCTACCCGGTTGGCGTCCAGATAGATCATGTCCTTGAATTCGCCCCGGCGGGAGGTGGCAAGGTCCATGATGTTGCCCACATATTCTTGGGGCGCCATAAGGTTGACCTTAACGAAAGGCTCTTCTGCCAGCTGGATCTCCATGGGATCGGGATAGTCCAAGGGGTTGTCCACCATTTTCACCGTGCCGTCTAAGGTGGTGATGCGATAGCTGACGTTGGGAGCGGTGGTGATCAGATCCAGGTTGTACTCACGTTCCAGCCGTTCCTGAATGATTTCCATGTGGAGAAGTCCCAGGAATCCACAGCGGAAGCCAAAGCCCAAGGCGATGGAGCTTTCCAGTTCATAGGCAAAGGATGCGTCGTTAAGTTTTAGTTTTTCCAGCGCTTCCCGCAGATCCTGATACTTGGCGCCGTCGGCGGGATATACACCGGAGTACACCATGGGCTGCACCTGCCGGTAGCCGGGCAGGGGTTCGGCGGCGGGGTTTTCCACAGCGGTGATGGTGTCACCCACTTGGGTGTCGGAAACAGTTTTGATGGAGGCGGTGATGTATCCCACCTCGCCTGCGCCCAGGGCATCCCGGGGGGTGAGACCCTTGGGGTTCATGGTGCCCACTTCCACTACTTTGTAGACCGCGCCGGTGGCCATCATTTTGATGTCCATACCTGCCCGCACAGTACCCTGCTTGATCCGGGTGTAGACGATAACGCCCCGGTAGGAATCGTACTGGCTGTCAAAGATCAGCGCCTGTAAGGGGGCATTCCGGTCGCCGGTGGGGGCGGGTACGTCCCGCACGATCATTTCCAGCACGGAATGAATGTTGATGCCGTTCTTGGCGGAGATCTCCGGGGCATCCTCTGCCGGTACGCAGATAATGTCCTCGATCTCCTGCTTGACCTCCTTGGGTCGGGCAGAGGGAAGGTCGATCTTGTTGATCACCGGCAGGACTTCCAGTCCTGCGTCGGTGGCAAGGAAGGTATTGGCAAGGGTCTGGGCTTCCACACCCTGAGAAGCGTCTACCACCAGCACCGCGCCTTCGCAGGCGGCAAGACTGCGGGAGACTTCATAGTTAAAGTCCACGTGACCGGGGGTGTCAATGAGGTTCAGGGCGTAAGTCTCTCCGTCATCTGCCTGATAGGTCAGCTGGACGGCGGTGGCTTTGATGGTGATGCCTCGCTCCCGCTCCAAGTCCATGGAGTCCAGGATCTGATCCTCCATCTCCCGCTGATCCACGGCGGCGCATTCCTCCAACAGCCGGTCTGCCAAGGTAGACTTGCCGTGGTCAATGTGGGCGATTATAGAAAAATTCCGAATTTTGGAAAGCTCTGTCATAAATTCCACCTCAAATAAGAACAAATGGTGCTGGGCGCACACTATGCCACTTTAATTATCGTTCTTATTATAACGAATTTTCCTCCTATTGTAAACAGTATGTTTTGCAGAAAGTCGGGGAATACTGTACTTTGGAGCGACAAAAACCGCCGAAAGCTGATTTTTTAGAAAAATTTTTGCAAAACCCTTGTCAAAAACGCAGAATCAAGGTATAGTCTAACAACAAAACAAAAACGCCAATAAGATAAAGAGGGATCGCATTATGAGTATCGCAAAGAAAACACCCAAAGGCCCGGAGGAAATGCAGGTGATTCTGCAAAAGTTAATCGCTCAGGGACGCAAGGAGGGTATGATCCGGGATAGTGAGCTGCGCGCCCATCTGGAAGAGATGGATCTGACTCCGGAGAAGATCGAGGAGATCTACGATAATTTTGAAGCAATGAATATTCAGGTCGTGAGCGAGGATCTGGAACTGGATCTGGACGATGCTTTGGATATGGCGGATGATCTGGACGGTGATATTGACCTCTCTGATGTGGATGAAGAGGAGCTGGTGGATCCTGTGGATCTGGCAGCGGAATACAATCTGGACGATCCGGTGCGGATGTACTTGAAGGAGATCGGTCAGATCAAGCTTCTTTCCGCCGAGGAGGAAGTAGAACTGGCGAAAATGGTGTCTGAGGGCAGTCAGTACGCCAAGAATAAGCTGACTGAGGCAAATCTCCGGTTGGTGGTCTCCATTGCTAAAAAGTATTCCGGACGGGGCTTGCACATTCTGGACCTGATTCAGGAGGGCAACACCGGACTTATCCGGGCAGTGGACAAATTTGATTGGACAAAGGGAAACAAATTCTCTACATATGCTACTTGGTGGATCCGGCAGGCCATTACCCGCGCCATCGCCGATCAGGCCCGGACCATCCGGGTGCCGGTGCATATGGTAGAGGTCATCAATAAGGCAACCCGCTGCAACCGGAAGCTGGTGCAGGAGTTGGGCCGTGAGCCTACTGTGGAGGAGATTGCCGCCGAGCTGAATCTGCCGGTGGAAAAGATTATCGAGGCGAACCGCACTGCTGCGGATACCCTCAGTTTGGATACCCCCGTGGGTGATGAAGAGGATACCTCCATCGGTTCTTTTGTGGAGGACGAGCGTACCCCCGGTCCGGCGGACGCAACTTCCAATGCCATGCTTGCCGAGGCGTTGAAGGAGATCCTGGACACATTGACCGAGCGGGAAGCAGATGTGCTGCGCATGCGGTTTGGTATGTATGACGGACGCACCCACACGCTGGAAGAGGTGGGTCAGATCTTCGGCGTGACCCGTGAGCGGATCCGTCAGATCGAAAACAAGGCGATCCGGAAGCTGCGCCACCCCAGCCGCGCCAAGAAGATCAAGGATTTTTACTGTTGATAAAAATTTTTAAATGTAGGGGGCGGCCTGTGTGCCGCCCCCTCTGTGCGTGTTTTTGTTGGAAGTGTTTGGAACGACACACAGGTCGTTCTCTATGTATTGGCGTTGCTGATGGTGGGTATATAGAAAGTCGCGCTGCATTTCGCAGCGCGACAATTTTGTTATTTTTCAGTAAAAATCAACAAATCGTTGGGTGTGCAATTTAACAACATACACATCGCTTCAATGTTTTCATACTGTATGGACTTGGTTTCGTTGTTTATCATTTTATTAAAATTTTGATAGCTCATGCCCAGTTGTTTATAAAGCCAGTACTTCGTTTTCCCTTGCTTTTCCAATAATTCCAAAGCGTTGAGTTTGAGCATAAGATATTCTCCCATCAGTTATTTTTTAATGAGATAATATCTTAGTTTTCCTATTTACATATAGACTATTACATTATATAATGCAAACAAACTGTATGAGCAGGAGGATGTTATGATTATTGATATTACAGGAACAATTTTGACACCGGGTAATTTGGGGAAGGACTGCTTGGGAAATGGTACACATAAGGATATAGAATGTTGTTGCGACGAATGCGATTATATGATGTGCTGTTTGGAAAATCACGATCCAATACAATGCCAAACTTGTACAGACAGGGATTGTCCTCATGTGGGAAGATGTTCGGAATAAACCAATATGCAATGGAGGCGTAGTGAAATTGGACGATATAGGACTCGATATGCATTTTCTGCCCCGTAGGGCAGAAAATAATGGTAGCCACCAGTTTTTGAACTGGTGGCAGCAACAGTCCACCTGACTGTTGCATTTAGATGGGTTCGAGTCCATTGGACACGAAAAAAGACAGCCACCCGCAAGGGTGACTGTCTTTTTTGGTGGACGATATAGGACTCGAACCTATGACCTTCCGCACGTCAAGCGGATGCTCTAGCCAGCTGAGCTAATCGTCCAAAGGCAGGAGTTATTATAACTAAGAAAAGGGGGTTTGTCAACCCCCTTTTATGGAAAAATCAAAGCAAATTATCGGGAAGAGACGGATTCTGCATGTTCTATGTAAGCTTCCACAGGATCTTCTTCCACTTCGGAAAGCTCGATGGTCATTTCGCCCTTGGGGATCAGGAATCTACGAATGGCAAAAAGTCCGGCGATACACAGGACACTTGCCACGTTGCTCAGGGGGTTGTCGTGGCTGAGGATGACCTGCCGGGCGATGGCGACGATCAGCACCTCCAAGGTGTTGGCGGGGGTCATATCCAGAAGCATTCTTACAAACTCCAAGCCAACCACCAGGGTCAGAATATTGTGCAGGTAGGTATTGATGGTAGCAAAGTATTCGGACACGGTAAACATCCGGTAAATTTCCATGCCCAGCATACCCACCAATACCACCAGAGTGATAATGGCAATGATAAATTCTAAGGCGTGGAGCACCTTGTGGATCCAAGTGGTACTTTTCTTATGCATAACATACCTCCGCAGGCGTTTTTTTCAATATACACCAAACTTCCCGAAAATGGAAGAAAAATCCGTAAAAACTTTAATTTTCAGCGGGCTTTTTTAGAATTGATGCCAAATGCGCTTTTTTTAGTAGTGGTATATGACAAAATCCCGTAATTCCATTGACAGGTTGGCAAAAACATGGTATACTTTGTACGTTTCAATAGAATGAGAATGGTATAGGCAGAGGTGTGCTTTTTACATGACTGCCCGGTGATGAGGAAGTGTGCCATGAACGGATTTGCTGACATTCACACGCATATTTTGCCAGGAGTGGATGACGGTGCCGCAAATATGCGGCAGGCCTGCGAACTGGTGCGTATGGCATGGCAGAACGGCACCCGCATCTTGTTTTTGACCCCTCATTATCGGGGCGTTTACAAGGAGAATACTCCTGCGTATCTTGGGGAGGAATTTACCCGGTTTTGTGAGGAAATCAAAGGGCAGTTTCCGGATATGAAGCTATGTCTGGGCAGCGAGATTCATTTTGAAGATGACACGCCGGAAGAATTATTGCAAGGCGCGGTTCTGACGATGAACCAGTCCCGTTATGTACTGTTGGAGTTTGGTGTATTTGCCTTGCGATTGCAGATTGTGACGGCGGTATCGGAGGCTCTGCGCTGCGGTTTTTTACCCATTATTGCCCATGCGGAGCGGTATCAGGCGTTCCACACCAGCAAGACCCTTGCGGACGATGTGCTGAAAATGGGCGCTTTGATCCAAATGAATGCGGATAGCGTTATGGGTCAGCACGGCTTTGGGGTAAAACGGCTTTGTCATAAGATGCTTAAAGCCCGGAAGGTGCATTTCATTGCCACGGATGCCCATGACAGTCAGGCGCGTCCCCCGTTGCTTAGAGAGTGTTTTTTGCGGATCTGTAAAAAGTACGGGCAGGAATACGCCATGGAGTTGTTTTATGAGAACGCGCAGATGATGACGAGAAATTGAAAGTTGTTAAGGAGAAAAGTATGGAGCAGCAAGAGAAACAGTTTGAGATCGATCTGGTGGATCTGTTCTATTATTTGAAGAAGAAAATCCTGATCATTATTGCCGCTGTTTTGGCGGTGGGCGTTATGGGATATGTGTACAGCGCCATGTTTGTTACGCCTCAGTATACCGCGGAAGCCCGCATGTATATTTTGAACCGAGGCAATGAGAATGGTGTGCTAACGCAGGATTTTCAGATCTCCACCTATATGCTTTATGACTATGAAGTGTTGATTACCGGCAAAAATGTGACCAAAGAAGTGGTAGAGCAGCTGAATCTTGATATGACGCCGGCAGCGTTGGGCGCTAAGATCAAGGTCACCTCTCCGGAGAATACCCGTGTCTTGCAGGTTAGCATCAATGATGCGGATCCCCAGCTTGCAGCAGCGATTGCCAATAAGGTCTGTGAGGTGGCGGCAAATCAGATTCGGGATATCCTGAGCAGCCCGGATGCGGTCCATTTGGTGTATGGTGCAGATGTGCCTCGGTCTCCTTCTTCCCCGCGTGTAATGCAGAATTCCATCCTTGCGGCAGTGTTGGGTCTGATTGGTTCTGTGGGAATTTTAGTGATTATCTATGTGGCAGATGATTCCATTACCTCGGAAGAGGATGTGGAGCGGTATTTGGGTGTCAGTGTTTTGGGTGTGATTCCGGAGTCTACGGATGTGAATATGATGTCCGGGGATAAATCGGCAAAAAAAGCGGGTATTCTCCGGAAAGCAGAGAAAAAGTGAGGGCATGGATTTGGAAAAGATTGCAATTAAGCAGTTCGTAGCAACTGACTTTCAAGTAGCGGAATCCATTAAGACGCTGCGTACCAATCTGGTATTCAGCGGCGTTGGCGTAAAGGCAGTGGCGCTCACCAGCTTCTTGGCGGCAGAGGGCAAGTCCACCGTATCCTTTCAGCTGGCAGCATCTCTGGCGGCGGCAGGGAAAAGAGTGCTCTTGCTGGACGCAGATCTGAAAAAGAGCACTCTTGCCTGGCGTTTGCAGGTTGCCAACCAGGTGGAGGGGTTGAGCCATTACTTGACCGGTATGACAAATGTAAACGATTTGCTGTGTGAAACAGACCTGCCCGGTATGTACATTATGTTTGCCGGCGCCCGTGTGCCCAATTCTGCGGAGCTTTTGGGTGGCAACAGTTTTAGCAAGCTGATCACCGCTTTGAAGGATGTATTTGATTATGTGATCGTGGATTCTCCCCCTTTGGGTCAGGTGGTGGACTGCGCGGTGATTGCACCGTCATTGGACGGCGTGCTGATGGTGGTGGATGCTACCAACAATAGTTACAAGTTGGAGCGGCGGATCAAAGCTCAACTGGAACGTTCCGGCGCAAAGGTCCTGGGTGTTGTGCTAAACCGTGTGGACTTTAAGAATAAGGGCGGTTATTACAGAAAAATGTATGGCTACGGCGAATACGGAAAAGACAAAACTTGATACAACAAAGCCAGCGGCACTTCCCAAAGAAGTGCCGCTGGCTTTTTATCATTTTTGGGAAAGAAACGTAAGGGCAGCGGCCAGGAGGGACTGCTTTTCGTTGGGGAGAAGCTCGTCCTGCACCTGCTCTAAAAGCCATTGCAGACATCTGCCTACTTGGGGGCCGGGTGCGAATCCTGCTGTCAGCAGGTCTTTGCCGCCAACTTGCAGATCAGCCACGGCCAGACAGGTTTTTTCCTCTTGTATTTCTGCCAAAAGGTGGCGAATGTATTGGTATTCCGTGCTTTTTTTAGCTTTTCCGAAAGTATCCGCCTCTTGCAGGGCAAGGAGCTTTTCAAGATTTTCCTGTCCGTACTTTCCTAGCTTTCGGCGGAGCAGTTTCTTGTCCGGCTCCAAAGGGTTCATATGGTGTGCCACCAGAAAGCACACTTGTTCCCGCAGGGCAGTGGGTGCTTTTAATTGTAAAAGGGTTTCCTCTGCTAATTGGGCGCTTGCCTGGGCGTGTCCGTAGAAATGTCCCACGCCGGAATCATCCAGTTGAAAACACTCCGGCTTGCCGCAATCGTGAAGCAGCGCAGCCCAGCGAATCGCCAGATCCGGGGGCGCAGCCTCTACCACATGGGCGGTGTGGGTGTAAACGTCATATAGGTGGTGGGGGTTGTGCTGCATAAAGCCTACGCAGGGGGCAAGGGTCGGTACAGCCTGCGTTAGTATGGCGGTGTAGTTTTGCAAGTCTTTGGCGGTGACCAAGGGGAGAAGTTTACATAATTCGTCAAATACCCGTTCTCTCGCCAATTGATCCATGGCGGGTGCCAGATCCTTCATGGCTTGCAGGGTGGGTGCTTCCGGCGTTAGATCAAAGCGCACGGCAAACCGCACCCCCCGGAGAATCCGCAGGGCGTCTTCACTGAATCTGGTGTAGGGGTCGCCCACAGTCCGGAGGATCTTGCTTTTCAGATCCTGCTGCCCTCCAAAGGGGTCGATGTAGCCTTGCCGGGGGTTGTATGCCATGGCATTGACGGTGAAGTCCCGCCGGGCCAGATCCTCCCGCAGGTTAGGTACAAACCGCACCCAACCCGGATGCCGGTTGTCTGCATACCCGCCCTCGGTACGGAAGGTGGTGATCTCGATAACCTCTTTGCTCACAACCACGCCGATGGTGCCGTGTTTTTCGCCGCTGCGAACCAAGGTGAAATCCGCAAAGAGCGCAGCGGTTTGCTGGGGCTTGGCGTTGGTGCAGAGGTCATAATCGTGGGGGGGTATGCCCAAAAGGGCATCCCGGACGCAGCCGCCTACGGCATAGGCTTCATATCCTGCCTGTTCCAGCCGTTGGATGCACAGAACAGCGGCTTCTGATAAGGGCATTTTATGCATGGGACTTCCCTCCGGGAAGCGCACAGAAATCCGCAGCCATCCAAATGCCCGCCGACAGATAGAACAACCGATCCTGCCCGGGCAGACACAAACAGCAGCAGAAAAGCGCAGCTTGTCCGCAGAAGAGGTATTTCCGATAATCTCCCGTCAAGATATCCATTTCTGCCCGGAAGTAACAGGCCATCAGCAAAAACAGAGAGCCCAGCAGTTGGAAGAAATACAGTTGCAGCTGGGGTTCTGCGCCCCATGCCCGGCAGCGTGCCAATGTGCGGAAGATCAGATATATCACGGTTACGACGTGGGCGAAGAAAGAAGGACGTAGCCCCATGAATCGACAGTAAGCGCTGTACAGCAGCGCAGCGCTGCTTGCCACACCGAAAACCGGCAGCAGCTGAAAAAGACCGGTTCTGTCTAAGGTAAAGGCAGAGATGCCCAAACCCACAGCGCCGAAAGCCGCGCCCACCGCAGCGAGCTTAGAAGGGGGAAACAGGCGGCGATAGGCTTTGGAGGGGGGCGCTTTTTTTGTTACATACAGGCAAGCACCCAACGTAAATGCCAGTAAAAGAAAGGAAAGTATGCCGGCAATGTGGTTTTTCGGCAACAGACCCTGCTTGTCAGCGGCGGAGAGCAGCCAGAATTGAAAAACTCCACCAATCAGACCTGCCAATAAAGTAAACCAGGGAAAGATACCCTGTTTGGAAAAATGTCTCATACAATGCGCCTCCCAGATTGGAAAGAAACTCTTAATGGTATTATACCAATTTTTCGGTTGGATTTCTACCCCTGTTTCGGAAAATTTACACTTGTTTCCAAGTCTGTTTCCGAGTATAATGAAAATGATCGTTTTTCAGCGTAAAGGATGGGAGAAAACTATGCGTTATATTGCGATGATTTTGGCGCTGCTGGCTGCGGTGGGTATCTGTGCCGGTACAGGCGGTTTCGGGGATTTTGACTGGGTTTGGCTGCTTCCTGTGGGCTTTGTGGGAAGCCTTGCGGTGATGGGCGTGGTGTTTTTTCTGCTGCTTTGGCTATCCTGCCTGGGGGTGGATACCGAAAAACCCCAGAAGAAGGATAGCCCCTATTTCAGAAAACTTGCCGGTACTGCCGCGGGCGCGGTGATCTGGATTCTGCGGATGCGCATGCATACCAAGGGCTTGGAAAAGACACCCAAGGAGGGCAGATTCCTGCTGGTGTGCAATCATATCAACGATTTGGACCCGGTGGTGCTGCTGCGCTTTTTCAGAAAAAGCCAGTTGGCTTTTATCTCTAAGCGGGAAAATAATACCATGTTTCTGGTGGGCAAGGTGATGCATAAGCTGATGTGTCAGCTGATCAACCGGGAAAATGACCGGGAAGCGCTGAAAACCATCATCAACTGCATCCGGCTGATCCAGGAGGATCAGGTGTCCGTGGCGGTGTTCCCGGAGGGATACACCAGCATGGATGGGCTTTTGCACCCCTTCCGCAGCGGTGTGTTCAAGATCGCCCAGAAGGCAAAGGTGCCCATTGTAGTATGCACTGTGCGCAACACCAATCAGGTCTTTCGGAATGCCAAGAAGCTGAAACCCACCCATGTGCATCTGCACCTGCTGGATGTGCTGCCCCCGGAGAGTTTTGCAGACATCACTGCTGTGGAGTTGGGAAACCGGATCCATGCCATGATGGCAGAGGATCTTGGCCCAGCGCTGGTTTTGAAAGAAACCCCTTGATTTTAGGGACTTTTTCCGCTATAATATTAGGTAATTTTTGAACACGGAGGATAGAAAATGAAAAACAGCGAAAAGACTTTGGATATGATCGTGAATCTGTGTAAAAACCGGGGCTACGTGTATGCAGGTTCTGAGATCTACGGCGGTCTTGCCAACTCCTGGGACTATGGTCCTTTGGGCGTGGAATTCAAGAATAACGTGAAGAAGGCATGGCTGAAAAAGTTCGTGCAGGAATCTCCCTACAACGTGGGTCTGGATGCTGCCATCATTATGAATCCCACTACTTGGGTCACCACCGGTCACGTCGGTTCTTTCTCCGATCCTCTGGTGGACTGCAAGGGCTGCGGCGCCCGTCACCGCGCGGACAAGCTCATTGAAGAGTCTGAGTCCGGCAAGGGCGTGAATGTGGATGCCATGAAGCCTGCGGAAATGAACGATTTCATTGCCGAGCATGAGGATGTGGTCTGCCCCAACTGCGGCAAGCACCATTTCACCTCCATCCGGAATTTTAATCTGATGTTCCAGACCAAGATCGGCGTTACCGAGGACTCCTCCTCCATCGCTTATCTCCGTCCCGAGACGGCCCAGGGTATCTTTGTGAACTTCGCCAACATTCAGCGTACCACCCGGAAGAAACTGCCCTTCGGCGTGTGCCAGGTGGGTAAGGCATTCCGTAACGAGATCACCCCGGGCAACTTTACCTTCCGTACCCGGGAGTTTGAGCAGATGGAGTGCGAGTTCTTCTGCAAGCCCGGCACGGACCTGGAATGGTTTGCTTACTGGAAGGACTTCTGCAAGAACTGGCTGATCAGCCTGGGCATTAAGGAAGAATCCCTGCGGCTGCGTGACCATGAGCCTGCGGAGCTGGCATTCTACTCCCGCGCTACCACCGATATCGAGTATCAGTTCCCCTTCGGCAGCGGTTGGGGTGAGCTGTGGGGCATTGCTGACCGCACCGATTACGATCTGGGCCGCCATCAGGAGGCATCCGGCAAGGCGCTGGATTACTATGATCAGGAAGCCAACGAGCATTACATCCCCTACGTCATCGAGCCTTCTCTGGGCTGCGACCGTGTAGCGCTGGCATTCTTGTGCGAGGCGTACGACGAGGAAGTGGTAGGTCAGGATAAGAACGGTAAGGACGATATCCGCACCGTGCTGCACCTGCACCCGGCATTGGCGCCCTTCAAGGCTGCTGTGCTGCCCCTTTCCAAGAAGCTGGCGCCCAAGGCAGAGGAGATTTACAGAGAGCTGCAAAAGGACTTCATGGTGGACTATGACGATGCCGGTTCCATCGGCAAGCGCTACCGCCGGGAGGACGAGATCGGCACACCCCTTTGTATCACCGTGGACTTCCAGACCGTGGGTGATGAGACCACGGAGGCAGATAACTGCGTTACCGTCCGTGACCGTGACACCATGGAGCAGGTTCGTATCCCCATTGCAGAGCTGAAAAACTATATTGCAGAAAAGTGCAGATTCTAAAAGCGATCCCCCGCCGGTATTCCCGGCGGGGGTGTATTGTTGGGTGTGCTTGTCCGGTGGATGATGGATGTGATGTGCATTTGGGTGGTAGACAAATGCAAAAAGTTGCACAAAAATGGCGCAAAAGGGTTGCTTTTTTTGCCCTAAGGGGGTATGATGTCCAAAACCAAATAGGCCGCTTTGGCATAAGAGGTGTTTGCTATGTCTAAACGAGATGTGAATATGCTGTCCGGTCCCATCGTTAAGGGATTGTTATCTTTGGTCATTCCCATTATGATGATGAATGTGCTGGCGTCGTTGTTCAATATCGTGGATATGCGGGTGCTGAAACTTTATGATACCGACGGCTTGTCCGTGGGTGCTGTGGGCGCTTGCGGAACGCTGATCACGTTCATTTCTAATTTGGTAATTGGTATTGCCACCGGTGCCAATGTGATGGTGGCAAGGCATATCGGCCGGAAAGAGCCCAAGCACGCAGAGCGGGCTGCGGGTACGGCGGTGATGTTCTCCGTAGCGGCAGGATTGGCGTTGACGGTGATCGGTATCAGCTGCGCAAAGGTCTTTTTGGGCTGGGTCAACTGTCCGGAGGTTTTGATGTCCCGGGCGGTGCTGTATTTCCGCTTGTACTTTTCCGGAATACCCCTTTTGATGATTTATAATTTCTGCGCTGCGATTCTCCGATCTACGGGCAACTCCAAACGGATCATGTTCATTTCCGTGACAAGCGGCGCAACTAAGGTTGCACTGACCTTCCTTTTTGTAGGCGTATTCCGTTTGGGAATCGTGGGTGTTTCCGTGGCAACCATTCTTTCTTGGCTTGTCTATTTGGCGCTTGGTATATGGTCTTTGACCCAAAGCAGCGCTACGGTGCGCCTTCGCCGTAAAAACTTTCGCTTTGACAGGCAGGAGCTTTCTGCCGTCTTAAAGGTGGGTGTACCTACCGGCTTGCAGATGGGTATGTACTCTATCGCCAATGTGGTGATTTCTGCGGCAGTCAATTCTTTTGGACCGGAGGCTACCACGGGCATTTCCATCGCCAATACTTTTGACGGTCTTTTGTACAATATCTGCCATGCCACCTCTATTGCGATTTTACCTTATGTGAGTCAGAATATCGGTGCTCATAATGTAAAACGGGCGGTGGAATCCATTTGGAAGGGCGCTTTGTTGTCATTGAGTATTGGCGCGTTTTTTGGGGCGTTGTTTGCTATCTTCTCCGGGCAGCTCTCGTCCTTTATGTCCGATGATCCTGCGGTGATCGCTTATTCCCGGCAGAGGATGATCATCATTTCCAGCACCTATTTTATCTGCGGCATCAATGATATTGTCTGTGACGCCCTGCGGGGCATGGGAAAACCCATAGCGCCTACCATCGCAACGCTGGCATTTATGTGCGGTCTGCGGTTTGCTTGGGTGTACCTGATCTTCCCGTTGGTGCCCAATCTGACCTTCTTGTATTTGGTGTGGCCCATTGGCTGGGTGCTGTCCATCGTTTCTTTGCTGTTTGTGTATTTCCCTACGGTGAAAAAACTGAAAGTCACCCATGCAGCAGCTTCATAAAAGTCATCGCCCGGTTCGTAGGAACCGGGCGGTTTTTTATGTTTTTTTCTCTGCGTTTAAGGGGTCTACCACGATATCCGGATAGGGATTGACCACCACCGTCCGGTGGGAGTGATAGATCACCATGCCGGGCTTGCGGTCCGGGGTCTTTTTCACCAATTTCACCGATACGACATCCACAGGGATGTTCTGCCCCCCGGCAGTTTCGGCGTAATACGCCGCCAGCTGGGCTGCCTGGGTGACGGTGTCGTCCGGGGGCGTTACGCCGGCGCAGGCAATGATCACGTGGCTGCCGTGGACACGGCTTGCGTGGAGCCACAGATCGTCCTTCCGGGCTGCTTGGAACGTCAGTTCATCGTTCTGCCGGTTGTTTCTGCCCACATAGATGGGGTAGCCGTCGGTGGATACAAACCGCATGGGAGCAAGCTTTGCCTGCTTCATTTTCCGCTTGCCGGAATCGGATTTGATATAGCCTCCGGCTTGCAACTCCTGCCGAATCTCTTCCAACCCGGCGTCGGTATCTGCCCGATCCAGCTCTTCCAAAACGCTTTGTAGATATAGCAATTCCTGCTGCCCAATTTCAATTTGTCTGGTAAGTTCTTTTTCCGCAGTTTTCATGCGGGCGTAATCTTTGTAGTATTTGGCGGCATTCTGCTGGGGGGAGAGTAGAGGTGACAGGGGGATCTCCACCTGTGCCATGTTCTCGTCGTAGAAATCCTCTGCCAATACCGCAGTTTGTCCTTTCTGGATGCGATGGATGTTAGCGGTGAGAATGTCGCCCAATTGGCGAAGTCGCTCCCGCTGGGTGCTTTCCTGCCGTTCCTTTTCCTGAATGGCAAGCTTTTTGGTAAGCCGGGCGCACAGATTCTGCACGGTTTTTCGCACACTTTGGCTTTTTTGCCGCATGGCATCCTTCCGATCCCGGAGGGTGTAAAACCTGTCCAGCAAAGCGCCAAAGGAATCTGCCCGGGTGTATGCGCCGTATTGCCGGATGGGGCAGAAGGCGAATTGTTTGGGTGTGCCGTCGGGAGCGCAGTATAGATAGGGGGCAGGATGTTCCAGATGCTCCCGGAAAAAATCCGCCAGTTTTGCTGCCACGGCGGGAATGTCCATGCCCTCAATGCGGGCATCCACACTACCGGCGGCAAACAGCGCTGCCTCCCGACATACCAGCGGGGACAGACCGCCAAAGGTATCCATCAGCCGGTCTGCCAGCACATCTGCGCCGATACCGGAAAGCAACTTCGGGAAATCCGTAAATTCCGCAGGGTTTTCCTTGGGAATAGGGGCGGGGGATTGGTAATACATACCCGGCAGGGCAGGGCGCTTGGAAGTCTCATCCAGACCCACCCGGCGCAGACAGTCGATGATCCGTCCGTCCTGTCCCAGCAGATACAGATTGCAGGTTCTGCCCATGAGCTCTGCCACCAGTTTTTTTTGCACCGGATCGCCCATTTCGTCTACGCAGTCAAAGGTAAATTCCGCGCACCGCTCCATGGGCGGCTGGGAAATCTTCGCAAGTCGGGCGCCACTCAGGTGCTTTCTTAGGAGCATACAGAACATGGGCGGCTCGGCGGGATTTTCCGGACTGGCGGCAGTCAGATGCAGCCGGGGGGCGGTGGGATTCATGCCGAAGAGGAGCTTTTGCCGGGAATCCGGGCATTTGATATGGAGGATCACCGTATCCCGGCTGGGCTGGTGGATCTTTTCCACCCGGGCACCGGCGGTCTTTTCCCGGATGTCGGTCAGTACCGCTGAGAGAAAATAAGCATCAAAAGCCATTTACCCGTCCTCTTTCATCATAATTTCAAACAGTTCTTGCAGCCGGGCGGTGCGCCCCAGCAAAAACAGCGCGCCGAACAGCGCCTCTAAGCCCGTTGCCTTGGCATACTCCACTCGACTGGCGGATTTTGGAGCGGCGTGGGTGTGGGCGTTTTTGCCCCGGCGGAAGTAGCCCAGTTCTTCCTCGGTCAAAAGGGGCTTGATCTTGTCGGCAAATATTGCCTGAGTGGGGGCTTTTACCAGATGCACGGTGTCCTTGTGGAGCTTTAACACCGTCTGGTCACCGGCGGCGCATAGATGCGCCCGGCACATCAGTTCATACACTCCGTCGCCCATGTGGGCAAGACCTAAGCTGGAAATGGCATTGACCTGTAAGGGCGTCAGATCCATCTGAAAGTAATTTTCCAAAGCGATTCTCCTTTGGCAAAGATTGTCGTTACTGGCATTATACCCGCAATCTGCCCGAATTTCAATGTATTCTTTTTGAAAAATCGTAGGGGCGAGCATTGCTCGTCCGTTACCCCGTGGCAACATCGCACAAGCGGACGACCGATGGTCGCCCCTACAAATAAAGGGCGCATTGCCAATTGCAATACGCCCTTTGGGAAATCTTTTTACTTGCTGCTGGGGCCGGAGCGGAGGGTGACGTCATGGTAGCCGCCCTCTACGATGGAGACGGAGGATACCAGTGTCAGCTTGGCGTTCTTTTGCAGATCCGGAATGGTCAGCTCGCCGCAGTTGCACATGGTGGACTTGACCTTGTACAGACTTGCCTCTACATTATCGTGCAGGCTGCCTGCGTAGGTAACATAGGAGTCCACGCCTTCCTCGAAGGTCAGCTTGGTGTTGCCACCCAAGTCATACCGCTGCCAGTTCCGGGCGCGGTTACTGCCCTCGCCCCAGTATTCTTTCATGTAGGAGCCATTTACCAGCACCTTGGGGGTGGGGGATTCGTCGAACCGGGCGAAGTAACGGCCCAGCATCAGGAAATCAGCGCCCATAGCCAGAGCCAGCGTCATGTGATAATCGTGGACGATACCGCCGTCAGAGCAGATGGGCACATAGATGCCGGTCTCTTTAAAGTATTCGTCCCGGGCAGCTGCCACTTCAATCAGGGCGGTAGCCTGTCCTCTGCCGATACCCTTTGTCTCCCGGGTGATGCAGATGGAACCGCCGCCGATACCGACCTTCACAAAGTCTGCGCCTGCCTTGGCAAGGAACAGAAAGCCGTCCCGGTCTACCACGTTGCCGGCGCCGATCTTCACGGAATCGCCGTAGTTGTCCCGCACCCACTTGATGGTGTTGGCTTGCCAGCAGGAGTAGCCCTCGGAGGAGTCGATGCACAGGCAGTCAGCGCCGGCGGCAAGCAAAGCGGGAATCCGCTGGGCATAGTCCCGGGTGTTGATGCCCGCGCCTACCAGATACCGCTTCTTGGCATCCAGCAGTTCCTGAGGATTTGCCTTATGGGAGGCGTAGTCCTTGCGGAATACGAAGTGCATCAAGTGGTCATTTTCGTCCACGATGGGAAGACTGTTCAGCTTATTCTCCCAGATGATGTCGTTGGCGACTTTCAGGGTGGTGTCGGCAGGGGCGACCACCATCTTCTCCCGGGGGGTCATGAAGGTGGACACCTTCTCGGAGCCGTCCATACGGGAAACCCGGTAGTCCCGACCGGTGACGATACCCAAAAGCTTACCGGTGGCGGTGCCGTCGTGGGTGATGGCAACGGTGGAGAAGCCGTTCTTCTCTTTCAGCGCCAGCACATCGTTCAGTGTTGCGTCGGGGGTCAGGTTGGAGGCGGACACCACAAAGCCAGCCTTGTAGCCCTTGACTTTGGCCACCATAGTGGCTTGGGATTCAATGGACTGAGAGCCGAAGATAAAGCTCAATCCGCCTTCCTTTGCCAGGGCGATTGCCAATGTATCGTTAGATACGGACTGCATGATGGCAGAGGTCATGGGAATGTTCAAAGAAATTGCCGGTTCTTCCACGCCCTTGCGGTATTTGGTCAAGGGAGTCCGCAAAGAGACATTGCCGGGGATGCAGTTTTCGGAAGTGTAGCCGGGGATCAGCAGATATTCGCTGAATGTGTGACTGGGCTCCGGATAATAATAAGCCATGGTATTCCCTCCTGAAAGTATTGTAAAAGCCGGACAAATAGCTGCTGCCCGGCAGTTTATATCGTGTGTCTTTTATCATAGCATACCAAACCCAAGCGGTCAAGGACAAAAAAGAAGAGTACCGGGAAAAATTCGTAAAAAATCGACAAGTTTGTTGCAATTTTTTTGGGGAAGTGGTATAGTATACAATCGGAAAAACATGAAGTCATATCATTTAAGAAGAAAGAAGGCGCCAATACTATGGCAAGTCAGGAAAAAATACGTAATATTGCCATTATCGCCCACGTTGACCACGGCAAGACCACCTTGGTGGACGAGCTGTTGAAGCAGGGTGGTATTTATCGGGAAAATCAAGCCACCCAGGATCGGGTCATGGACTCCGGTGATCTGGAACGGGAACGGGGCATTACCATTCTGGCGAAGAATACTTCTGTCCAGTATAAGGATTATAAGATCAATATTGTGGATACTCCGGGTCACGCCGATTTCGGCGGTGAGGTGGAGCGGATCCTGAAAATGGTCAACGGCGTTATCCTGCTGGTGGATGCTGCCGAGGGCCCCATGCCCCAGACCCGGTTCGTGCTGGGCAAGGCATTGGAGCTGGGCCACAAGGTTATCGTGGCGGTGAACAAGGTGGATAAGCCCGATGCCCGGATCCATGAGGTGATGGACGAGGTGCTGGAACTGCTTTTGGAATTGGATGCCACCGATGAGCAGTTTAACTCCCCTACCATTTTCTGCTCCGGACGGCAGGGTACGGCTTCGTATAGCCCCGACCAGATGGGTACGGATCTGATCCCTCTGTTTGAGACGGTGGTGAATTATGTACCTGCCCCCGAGGGTGATGAAAATGCCCCCTTGCAGCTGCTGGTCTCTGCCATTGATTATAATGAGTACGTGGGCAGAATCGCCGTGGGACGTGTGGAACGGGGTACGATCCGGGTGAATCAGGAAGTCACCATCTGCGACTTCCACGATCCGGACATCAAACAAAAGGGTAAAGTGGTGGCGCTTTATACCTACGACGGTCTGGGCAAGTCTCCGGTGCAGGAGGCTTCTGCCGGTGAGATCGTTGCTCTGTCCGGCATGGCGGATATCACCATCGGCAGAACCCTGTGCGCCCCGGATGCCATCGAGCCCCTGCCCTTTGTGAAGATCTCCGATCCTACCATTGAAATGACCTTTGCGGTGAATGATTCTCCCTTTGCCGGGCGGGAGGGCAAATTTGTCACCTCCCGGAACTTGCGGGATCGGCTGGACAAGGAGCTTTTGAAGGACGTATCTCTCCACGTTACCGAGCAGGGCACGGATGCTTTTAATGTGGCGGGCCGTGGCGAGATGCACCTGTCCATTCTTATGGAGACCATGCGCCGGGAGGGCTATGAATTTTCCGTGTCCACCCCCCGGGTGCTGACCAAAGAAATTGACGGCAAGGTGTGCGAACCCATTGAGCGGATGGTCGCCGACGTGCCGGAGGAGTGCATGGGCGCAGTGATCGAGAAGATGGGTCGCCGGAAGGGTGATCTTCTGTCCATGACCCCCATGGGCAGCCGCTACCGTTTGGAATTTTTGGTGCCGTCCAGAGGCCTGTTCGGCTACCGCAGTGAATTTTTGACCGATACCCGGGGCGAGGGCATCATGTCCTCGGTGCTGGAAAGCTATGCGCCCATGAAGGGCGAGATCGAGCGGCGGCTTACCGGCAGTCTCATCTCCTTTGAGTCCGGGGAGGCAGTGACTTACGGCCTCCACGGCGCGCAGGAACGGGGCGCTTTGTTTATCGGCCCCGGCACACCGGTGTATGCCGGCATGGTGGTGGGCATTTGCAGCCGGAATGAGGATATGACCGTCAATGTCTGCAAGAAAAAGCAGCTGACCAATATGCGCGCCTCCGGTTCGGATGAAGCTCTGCGGCTGGTGACCCCCAGAAACTATTCCTTGGAGCAGTGCCTGGAATTTTTGGCGGACGATGAGCTGCTGGAATGCACCCCCAAGAGCCTGCGGATCCGCAAGCGGACGTTGGATCACAGTCAGCGCATGCGGGAACTGATGAAAAAGCGGGCAGGACAGGAGTAACCATGAAAAAGATCTTAGTGGTGCAGGATTTGTCCTGTGTGGGTCGTTGCAGTCTGACCGTGGCGTTGCCGATCCTGTCGGCAATGGGTATCCAATGCTCTGTGCTGCCCACAGCAGTACTGAGCACCCATACCGGCTTCCCTGATCCCCATGTCCGGGCGCTTACCGAGGAGATTGTACCGATTCGCGATCACCTTTTGCAGGTCGGCGCGGAATTTGATGCTATTTTGGTGGGCTATCTTTCTGACCCGGAACAGGCAGAGGCGGTGCTGGAAATCATGACCGCTTTTGATTGCCCGGTGATCTTGGATCCTGCCATGGGTGATCACGGCAAGCTGTACAAGGGCATCACGGAAGAGCACGTATCTGCCATGGGAGATTTGGCATCCATGGCGGAGGTGGTTTTGCCGAATGTGACGGAAGCCTGCAAGTTGACAGGCCTGCCCTATCCGGAGCGGACCGACGGGCATAGTCTGCGGATGATGCTGGAATCGTTAAGCCGGAAAAAGACTGGGACGGTGGTCATTACCGGTGTATCACCGGCGGCGGATCAAACCGGTTTTGTGGGGTTGCAGACAGGGGAGGGAATGTTCTCCTACACTGCCTCCCGGCGGGATAAGGCGCTCCACGGTACCGGGGATATGTTCAGCGCGGTGTTTGCCGGGGCATATCTGTTGGGTCGCGATCCTATGGAATCTGCCATGCTGGCGGCAAACTTTGTGGAACGGGTCATTGACAACACCCCGGAAGTTACCCCCTACGGCGGCGCTTTTGAACCGCAACTTCCCTGGCTTTGGGAGCAATTATGATATAAAGAATGGGCGTGTTGCATTTTGCAACACGCCTTAAAATTATTTGGATGTAGGGGCGATTCATGAATTGCCTCTATAAATTCTGTGGGTAGGTTTTGCCCTTTATTTTCGGCGCATACCGTCCTTGTCAAAAAACTTTTTGCACAGGATCGCCACGGTGATCCGGGCAGCCAGAATCAGCACCACTTGCACAAGCAGACTGATAGCAGTCATCTTGGAGACCACCAATAGATCCTTTCCGATAAAGCACAGGACCACTACCAGCATGGCCACCAGCAGGAATGCCCCCAAAGCGCCAAAAGCGAGACCGGCGATCTTCTGGGAGAACTGCCATGCTTCAATACTGCCCATGCCGTAATAGGTGCGGAAACCGTATTTATAGTTGGCTTCCGGGGCAGGGCGGAACAGGTACAGACCGGCTAAGATCAGCATGGTTATAGGCGCAGTCAGCGTTGCCAGCGCCAGCAGGGTGCGGACCAGTCCCAAAAATACAGACAGAGGGGGCACCAGCGCCGCAAAGTCGATATCAAAAAGCTTGGTAATCAATTCCATGGGGAAATCTCCTTATTTCTCTTCCAGGAACATTTCGATCTCGTGAATAAAGCTGCGGACATCCTGGAATCGGCGGTAAACGGAGGCAAAGCGGATATATGCCACTTCGTCCAGAGGTTTCAGCCGTTCCATGACCATCTGACCGATGGCGTCGGTGGTGACTTCCCGTTCCAGTGTATTCTGAATGGTCTGCTCAATCTCGGTGGTGATTCGGTCCAGATCGGACACATCCACCTGCCGTTTATCAAAGGCGCGGACCATGGAATTGAGGATCTTATTCCGGTCAAAGGTCTGCCGGGAACCGTCCCGTTTTACTACGATGATGGGCAGGCTCTCCACGATCTCATAAGTGGTAAACCGCCGTTGGCAGCGCAGGCACTCTCTCCGTCTGCGGATACTTTGTCCGTCCTCAGAATGACGGGAATCCACTACTTTACTTTCCTGATCGCCGCAAAATGGACATTTCATGGGAAACGCCCTCCCTTTTTGGTTAGTTGATGGTATACATAATTACCTTATGATATTATATCAGCAGTTTTGTAAACTGTCCAGTCTTTTTTGTCTTAGGGTGCCAATGGCTGTCAAAAAATGCAAAGAAGAGATTTTTCTTGCCATAGGGCGGCGGATATAGTAAGATGTTGGTGTAAAAATGAGGATAGGTGGACTGTTATGAAGATCAAAACCAAAGTACTTTCCTATGAGGAAGTTATGGCGCTGCCCCGATCCAAGCACCGCAACCCTATGAAGCCTTGGTTTTTGCTGCAATTGGTGGTGCGGGTACTGGCGATTTTAGACCTGTTCCCTACGAAATTTACCTTTAAGCTCCATGGCATGGAGCAAATCGGCAAAAAAGAGCCATGCTTGATTCTAATGAATCATTCCAGCTTTATTGATTTGAAGATCGCCTCCCGGATCTTCTTTCCCAAACCTTACGGCATCGTCTGCACCACCGACGGGTTTGTAGGCAAGGGGTGGCTGATGCGGCGGCTGGGGTGCATCCCTACGCAAAAATTCGTCAGCGATATGACCCTGATTCGGGATATGGAATATCTGTTGAAGAAAAAGAAGGTCAGCGTGCTGATGTACCCGGAGGCGGGCTATTCCTTTGATGGCACTGCCACTGCTTTGCCCCGGAAAATGGGTGTGTTGCTGAAAAAATTGGGTGTGCCGGTGGTCACGGTGATCACCCAAGGCGCCTTTGCCCGGGACCCTTTGTATAACTGCCTGCAAAAGCGGAAGGTGCGGGTTCGGGCAGACGTGACCTGCCTTGCTACCGCCCAGCAGCTGCGGGAGCTCTCTGTTGCCCAATTGGATGCCATGCTGGATGCGGCATTTTCCTTTGATAATTTCCGCTACCAGCAGGAAAATAAGATCGTCATTGATGAGCCCTTCCGAGCAGACGGACTGAACCGGATCTTGTACCGGTGTCCCCATTGTAATAAAGAGGGGCAGATGGTGGGTAAGGGGGTCGCCCTGACCTGTCAAAGCTGTCAAAAAACGTATACCTTGGACGAGCACGGCTACCTGCGGGCGGAGGAGGGACGGTTCAGCCATATCCCGGACTGGTTCTCCTGGCAGCGGCAGCAGGTGCGGCAGGAATTGGAAAAGGGCACATACCGCATGGAAAAAGAGGTGCGGATCGCTATGCTGGTAGATACCAAGGCGTTGTATTTTGTGGGAGAGGGAAGGCTTGTCCACGACGAAAACGGCTTCCGCCTCACCGGCTGTGACGGCAAGCTGGATTATTCCCAAGGACCCCTTACCTGTCATACCTTAAATTCCGATTATTACTGGTATGAGATCGGGGACGTGATCGGCATTGGTAACAAGGATGCCCTTTACTATTGCTTCCCCAAGGATGGGGACGTGGTCACCAAGACCCGGCTGGCAACAGAGGAACTGTATAAAATGAAAAAACGCGCCAAAATGCCGGCAGCGCTGTGATCTACTGCGTATATGCCCTATTTGCCGAGATCTGGGAATTTTGGCATTGTTCACAATTCGCAGGAAAAACCGCAATTTTTTCTTGCATTTTGTCGGAAAAAGAGGTATACTTTTGGCAGAAATAAAATCAGTGGAAGGAGAGAATGTTTTGCTTTGGGGCGATGACATTTTCTCCTTTTTGCAGATTGTAATTTCGGAAACAAAGAAAAAATGGAGGAATTTACATGAATTTGATCTATGGCATCAAAGACAAACCCAAGTTTGGCCAGCTGTTGGTCTTTGCGTTTCAGCAGGTTCTGGCAATTCTGGCAGCTACCATTCTGGTTCCCGCTATCATTGGTAACGGCATGAGCCAGTCCGCTGCGCTGTTTGGCGCAGGCGTGGGCACCATCGTTTATCAGCTCTTTACCAAATTTAAGAGCCCTGTGTTCTTGGGTTCTTCTTTCGCCTTCATCGGTTCTATGTTCGCAGCTTTCGGCGGCGCGGTTTCCGTTTCTGCCGGTTATGCCGGATTAGTTGTAGGCGCTGTGTTTGCAGGCCTTGTGTATGTGGTGATCGCTATCGTGGTCAAGGTCGTGGGCGTTAAGTGGATCAACAAGCTGATGCCTCCTGTGGTGATCGGACCCACTGTTGCCCTGATCGGTCTTTCTCTGGCTGTCAATGCTGTTAACGATCTGAAAGTGGGTAAGGTTGTAGATGCAGCCGGTGTTTCTCTTTGCAGTCCCTATGTTGCGCTGGTTACCGGCATTATCACTCTGTTTGCGATCTTCTGCTTCTCTGTTTACGGCAAGAAGATGGCAAAGCTCATCCCCTTTGTGCTGGGTATTCTGGTAGGCTACATTGTTGCCACCATTTTTACTGTCATCGGTATTGCTACTGACAATGTTTCTTTGCAGCTGATCAATTTCGCAGCCTTCAAGGATATGCAGATCTTTGCAGTTCCTGACTTTACTTTTATGAAGGCTATGGAGGGTGTTAAGGATATCGACGGCGCATTCATCGCCACCGTTGCTGTTGCCTATATTCCCGTTGCTTTCGTCGTGTTCGCCGAGCACATTGCTGACCACAAGAATCTGTCCTCTATCATCGGATACGATCTGTTGGAAGAGCCCGGTCTGCACCGCACCCTGCTGGGTGACGGCGTTGGATCTATTGCCGGCGCTATCTTCGGCGGCTGCCCCAATACCACCTACGGTGAGTCCGTTGGCTGTGTTGCTATCACTCGGAATGCTTCCGTGATCACCGTTAGCACCGCTGCTATTATGAGCATCGTGATCTCTTTCTTCGGTCCCTTTGTCACCTTCCTGTCCTCCATTCCTAACTGTGTTATGGGCGGCGTTTGTGTGGCGCTGTACGGCTTCATCGCCGTGTCCGGCTTGAAGATGATCCAGCAGGTCAACCTGAACGCCAGCAAGAACCTGTTTGTGGTTTCATCCATTCTGATCCCCGGCATCGGCGGTTTGAGCGTTTCCTTCGGCGCAAATGGCGAGGTCACTCTGACCACCATTGCCTGCGCTCTGATCCTGGGCATTCTGGCCAACACCCTGCTTGCTAAGGGCAAGGAAGACTAATTCTCCAATCAAATTCAAAGGGCACGCTGTTTTTACGCAGCGTGCCCTTTTTGGTACTGTGTTTAATCGAAAAATTTTAAAAAATCATTGGAATTGTAGAGGGTAGTTTTATAGATATAGTCATCAATTTCTACAAGTGATTCGCTGATAAGTGTGATACGTATGGTAGTCCCGTTATCATATTCAATGTCAAAAAAGTATTGCCATCCTTTGAGGTCGTTTTTCTCACCGGTAGGTATTAAATGTAATGCGTCTAATTGGTTTAGAAGTTCTTCTGTTTTTTCGCTTGGAATAACAATGTTTTTTACAGGTCTGGACATCTGCGATGTTCCTGTGATTTTTGTGATTCCTGTGCGGTTGATCGTGTAGGGTTCATTTTTCTGTGAAGTTGCGCAGCCGGATAACATAAGCAAAAGCCCGGCAAGGATAAGGCACAGTGTTTTCTTCATCCCATCATCTCCTTAATTGGAAAAATAAATTGTTCCGTCAAGATAAGTTGTGCTGGTCTCAATCTAAATGGTATGACTATTTCATTTTTTGACCGTTCAGTACGGCTTCTGCTAGCTTATCCCCGTCGTAGCGGAGTTTTAACAGGAAAAATGGCGCGTCCTGCCGCAGCAGATCCAGGAAGATCTTGTCCCCCTCCCATTGGGGCAGGGTGTCCAGAAAATCCCATTTGACCCATTGCAGGTCGCCCTCGTCACATTCTTTCAGCTGACCGGTAAAACCGTCGGCGGTGAACAGGTACATATATCCCCCGTTCCACGGGCCGTTAGTCAGAAAGGTCACAATACCCCGACATTTCCATTGGGTAAGGGTCAGTCCGGTCTCTTCCATGGCTTCCCGCAGAAGGCACTCGTCCGGGGTCTCTTCCGGCAGAAACTTGCCGCCAATGCCGATCCATTTGTCCTGATTCACGTCGTTTTTCTTTTTGACCCGGTGCAGCATCAGCACTTCGTCGCCCCGGGTGATATAGCAAAGGGTGGTGTTGATCATAAGGCCCTCCTATTGGATCAGCCGAATGGCGTGGTGGAGATTGGTGACGGACACTTGACTGTGCCCCAGTTCCTTTTCCCCGTCCAGCGTCCAGAACATATCCGCGTCCGCGTAGATCGTTATTTGTTGGGCGCTGCGGAAGGTCATCATCCGGCAGTTGTACTGCTGCTTCTGCACCGCTGCGATGCACTCGGTGATCTCACCCAATTCCCGGGGCGCCCGCACCAGCAATACCTCAAATTTTCCGTCCTGCATATCCACTTGGTTGGGATCCAGGGTGAGAATGCCACCTACGCTGGTGGAGTTGCATACAGCGCCGAACAGGTAGTCGTCTTCTAATGGCTTCCCGTCCAGTTCCAGACGGACATGGGTCTTGCGGATCTGGGAAAGCTCGTGGATGCCACCCAGCACATAAGCGGTGTGTCCCAAGGCATTTTTGACGTTTTGCGGGGTGGCGTAGCTGGCTTTTGTAAAAGCGCCAAAGGAGGCCACGTAGGAAAAATACCGACTGCCGAACTGCCCAACATCCAGAGGTTGGGGCGTGCCTTCCACGATCTTTCTCGCGGCAGCGATGGGGTCGGCGGGGAGTTTCAGAGAGTTGGCAAAATCATTGGTTGAGCCTGCGGGAATATAGCCGATGGGCAGATCCAGTTTTGCCTTCAAAAGACCGGTTATAGTCTCATTGAATGTGCCGTCACCGCCGCAGCACACCACCAGATCCATACCCCGTCCCAGCTTTTGCACTGCGCCGATGGCATCCTGAGGCCCGGCGGTGATATAGATGTGGACATCCATATCCCCCCGGTTGAATACTGCAAGAATATCCGCCAGCACCTTGTTGGCTTTCTTGGTGCCGGCAGAGGGGTTGAGTATAAATAACATTTTTTTCAAGGTCATCACCCGATTATTCTATACTTACCTTTATTATACCACTTTGGGGAAAATCTGCAAGTGCAAAGGGCAGAGGTCATGGAAAGTTTACATTCACTTGACAGACGGTTGCCGGGGCGTTATAATAAAGAAAATATATAGGACAGTTCGTGACCATCCTGTCGGTAAACAAAACTAGGGAATTGATGGGCGCAGTGTGCGCCCGTTTTTTGTGGGCACGGCTGTGTCCATTTTTTTGTTTTCGGAGGCAATTTATGGGTAAAAAAAGCCGTTTTCTCGCCCATGGGGCGATTATTGGCGCGTTGTATGCGGCGCTGACCTATCTGCAAAATTTTCTGATCCCGGGTTCAGCCAGCTGGGTGATCCAGTTCCGGGCGTCGGAGGCGCTGTGTGTGCTGGCGTTGTTTACCCCGGCGGCAATTCCGGGGTTGACCCTGGGGTGTCTGCTGTTTAATATCAGCTTTGCCGGGGCGCTGCCCCTGGACTTTCTGGTGGGAAGTCTTGCTACGTTGTTAGCTGCCGGCGGAATGTACGTTCTGCGGAACGTAAAACTGAAAGGTTATCCGCTGATTGCAATGCTGCTGCCTGCCGTCAGCAATGCCTTTCTGGTGGGCTGGGAGTTAAGCATCTATGTAGGCGGGGGCTTTTGGCTGAATGCCCTGTATGTGGCAATCGGGGAATTGACGGTGCTGCTGACTTTGGGTACGGCTTTGTATTATGCTTTCCGTACCCGCGGTTTGGATAAAATGTTATGAAAAAACGACCTTTGGGATTTTAAAGTGAACCCCAAAGGTCGTTTTTCTTAATTCTCAAATTGCAGAACGTCCTTGTAGCGTTCCTTGAAAATGCCATAGACCGCGTCTAAAATATCCTCGCGCTCCACTGCCAGATAGTTTTCGTTTTCCTCGTCCACCGGCTGAATTTGTAGAATAACCACTTCGTTGGATCCCTCCGGCATCAGCACCAGATACTCGGTGCCGTCAAGCTCGATGCAGTCCAGATATTCAAAATTGGTATCCACACCGTTTTCGTCGGTAAGGGTCAGAATGGATTCTTCCTCTTGCAGAATTTCTTCATTTTCCATGGGGATCGACCTCCTTTTTGTACATTATAGGAGATAACCGCTGCCTTGTCAAATGGGAAAAAGATCGGAATTTGTGAAGACCGGCGTCCCTGATAATCCTTGCTGGCGCTTTTAGAAATTTGCCACGCCGGCGGATTTTAATTGCAGTTGCAGCTTGTCCGCAATCAGGGCAATAAACTCACTATTGGTGGGTTTTCCTTTGGTATTGGAAACTGTATATCCGAAGAACCGTTGCAGGGTATCCAGATCGCCCCGATCCCAGGCGACTTCGATAGCATGGCGGATGGCACGCTCCACCCGGGAAGGGGTGGTCTGGAAGGTCTTCGCTACCTGGGGATAGAGGATCTTGGTAATGGCGTTGATCACATCCATATCCTCCACGGCAATGATAATGGCTTCCCGCAGATACTGATAGCCCTTGATGTGGGCGGGTACGCCGATCTCGTGAATGATGTTGGTGACCATAGTTTCGATGCTTTGCTGACCGGTTTGACGGGGGTTGGGCATCCGCAGGCTCTCCCCGCCGCGGATCTCCTCTAACCGTTCTACCAGCGCAGTCATATCGCAGGGTTTCAGCATCAGATACCGGACTCCCAGATTGGCGGCGGCAGATGCCACATAATCGGTGATAAAACCTGAGGTGGCAAGTACGGTGGGCTTTCGTTCGAAATTGCTGATGGCTTTGAGGACGCTGATGCCGTCCTTCTTTGCCAGCATCATATCCAGTACCAGAATGTCCGGCTTCTTCTCGGAAACCAGCGCAATGGCGCGCTCTCCGTCGCTGGCGGTATCCAGCACCCGGAACCGATCGGTCTGATGTAAGGCGGCGGTAAGGCTGCTGCAAAACTCCTCTGAATTGTCTGCAATAATAACGCAGGTGTGATTGTCCATAACTTCCTCTCCTGACTGTGATGATATTCCCCTTTGGCAGAACGTGCGCATCTGCCCGTTTTTGGTAGACGGCCTACCGCGTTGCGACAAATATAATTTAGCATAAGTTATTGTATTTTGCAAGGTAAAATCGGAATAAATTGTTCGACAAAATGCGACTATTTTCCGCAAAAAGCGTAAAAAACAAAACTTTTCGACAGCATTCGACCTGTGGAAAACTTTTGGTATCCCGGTTGACGGAAATGGGGAAAATGTGTAAAATAAAAAGAAAAACGAACAGCAAACGGAGGACTTTTTTATGACCCGATTACAAGACCTGCGGCACTTTCTGGACCGCAGTCACAGCGTCTATCATGCGGTGGCGGCGTTAGAAGAGAAATTGGAGGATGCAGGCTATAAGCCTTTAAAGGAGGTAAACCACTGGAATCTGACGCCCGGTGGGAAATATTATTTGACCCGGGGCGGCAGCGCCTTGGTGGCGTTTCGGGTGCCTACGGGCACACCCGGCGGTTTTCTTATCAGCGCTTCCCACGCGGACCGTCCCTGTTTTCAGGTGAAGGAAAACGGTATTCTGGCAGATAAATACACCCGTTTGGCAGTGGAAAAATACGGCGGGTCGCTGCTGTCTACCTGGCTGGACAGACCCCTGTCTGTTGCGGGCAGAGTGCTGGTGGAGACGGAGCGCGGTGTGCAGACCAAGCTGATCGATATTGACAGAGACTTGCTGCTGATTCCCAATGTGGCGATTCACATGAACCGTACCGCCAATGATGGTTATAAGTGGAATCCGGTGGTGGATACCATTCCTTTGCTGGGGGATAAAGCATCTGCTGACAAATTCTGGGCGGAGGTGGAGGAACTTGCCGGCGGTAGGATTCTTGGCCACGATCTGTATTTATATGTAAGACAGAATGCGGCGGTTTGGGGCGCGGACGGGGAGTTCCTCTCAGCGCAGGCACTGGACGATCTGGAATGTGCGTGGGGCTGCACGGAAGGTTTCCTGAAAGCCGGACCTACGGACAACATTCCTGTTTTGTGCATTTTTGACAGCGAGGAAGTAGGTTCCGGTTCTTATCAGGGGGCTGCGTCTGATTTGCTGCAAAGCGCCCTTTCCCGGATCTGCGGGGCGTTGTCGCTGGAAGAAAGCCGTGTTTTGGCGGGGTCTTTCCTGGTGTCTGCGGACAATGCCCATGCTGTCCATCCCAACCATCCGGAGCTTTCCGATGCAGCCAATGCGCCTGTCATGAATGGCGGTATCGTATTGAAATTCAATGCCAACCGGCGGTATACCACCGACGGCGTTTCTGCCGCCATCTTCCGGAAAATCTGTCAGAAAGCAGGTGTGCCGGTGCAGAATTATTGTAATCGGGCGGATCTGCCCGGGGGGTCTACTTTGGGTAATGTTTCGCTGTCTCAGGTGGCAGTACCCAGCGTGGACATCGGTCTTGCTCAGCTTGCCATGCATTCCTGTTATGAAACCGCCGGCGTAAAGGATGTTGACTATTTGGCAGATGCTATGACGGCGTTTTACGGCATATCTCTGGCGTCATTCGGGGACGGCAGCTGGGAGATTGGGTAAAACATAGCAAAATAGCCAAAATCAAGAAATGAAAACTGTCAAACAATACAATTGAGGTATTGACCTTTTTGTGTTATCATATCACTATCCCAACGCATGACCACTACTCCACAAAATAGAGGTCATGACGTAAAAAAAGGAGGAAAACAACCCCGTCTGACTCACGGTGCGGCAGTGTGGAGACCTGTCGTAATACTGACCGATCTATTACGGTCGGCAGCGAGAGTATACGCGAGGAGTCGGTATACTTAGAGTCGAAGAAAATGGCAAGTGTAATCCTGAAAAACGTCAAGAAGATCTACCCTTACAGTGGTGACGACGAAAAGATGGCCAAGAAAAAGGCCAAGAAAAAGCCCACCGAAGGCGTCGCCAAGAAGACCAATTTGCAGATCACCGATAAGGGTGTCGTAGCGGTCCAGGAGTTCAACCTGGAAATCGCCGACAAGGAATTTATCGTTCTGGTCGGACCTTCCGGCTGCGGTAAGTCCACCACTCTGCGTATGGTTGCAGGTCTGGAAGAGATCACCGAGGGTGAGCTGTGGATCGAAGACAAGATGGTCAATGACGTGGCCCCCAAGGACCGCGACATCGCTATGGTCTTCCAGAACTACGCTCTGTACCCCCACATGACCGTGTATGATAACATGGCATTTGCTCTGAAACTGCGTAAGACCCCCAAGGGCGAGATCGACAAGAAGGTTAAGCAGGCAGCTGAGATCCTGGAAATTACCGAGTACCTGGGCCGTAAGCCCAAGGCTCTGTCCGGCGGTCAGCGTCAGCGTGTGGCTATCGGCCGTGCCATCGTCCGTGACCCCAAGGTCTTCCTGATGGACGAACCTCTGTCCAACCTGGACGCCAAGCTGCGTAACCAGATGCGTGCTGAGATCATCAAGCTGCGTAAGCGTATTGATACCACCTTTATTTACGTTACCCACGACCAGACCGAGGCTATGACTCTGGGCGACCGTATCGTCATCATGAAGGACGGCTTCATCCAGCAGATCGGCACACCTCAGGAAGTGTTTAATCACCCCTACAACCTGTTTGTTGCTGGCTTTATCGGCGCTCCCCAGATGAACTTCTTCGATGCCAAGTTGGTTAAGAAGGACGGCAAGTATGCTGTGGATCTGTTTGGCTATGTAGTAGAGCTGAGCGAGGAGAAGCAGGCTGCACTGAATGCCAACAATGTGGCTGAGCAGGAGATCACTCTGGGCGTCCGTCCCGAGCATATTACCATTGAGGATAAGACCGGTGTGGATGCAACCATCGACGTGCACGAAATGATGGGTTCTTCCGTCCACCTGCACTTGAATACCCATGGCAAGGACATCATCGCTGTGGTTTCCACCATGGATATGACCGAGGCAGAGGTTGCCGGCTTGAAGTCCGGTATTGCTGTTACTTTCGACTTTGGCGGTCACAACTGCCATGTGTTCAACAAGGAAACCGGCATCAATCTGGAAGCCTGATTACATTCTATATAAGCGGTCGGACCTGTGGGTCCGACCGCTTTGCTTTTTGTATGTTTTTTTACAATTTCCTATCAAAAACATGGAAAATGTGCCGTAAATTTAAAATTATGGAAATTGTCATGTTCTCCTTGACAAAGGACAAAAAACATATTACTCTTAACTGGTATAGGTAGGTTTAGGTATGGATAAAGTCCGGTTTGGCAACACTTTTTGTGAATGTCGGTAACCATCGGCGCCGGCCTGCCATACACTGCTTTATAGGCCATGAAGAACAGCGAGGACTCTGTATGCGAGCAAGCGGTATTTTAATGCACATCACCTCCTTGCCCAGCCCCTACGGTGTGGGCACTATGGGTCAGGAAGCCTATGATTTTGTGGATTTTCTGAAAAAAGCGGGGCAGCGGTACTGGCAGATCCTGCCGGTAACGCCCACCGGTTACGGGGATTCCCCCTACCAGTCCTGTTCGACTTATGCAGGCAACCATTATCTCATTGATTTGGATTTGTTGGTGAAAGCAGGACTGCTGCTGCCGGAGGAGATCACTGCCTGCGCCTGGGGCAACAATGAAAACCGGGTGGATTTTGGCCTTTTATATGAGAATCGTTTGCAGGTGCTGCGAAAAGCCTATGCCCGTTTCCGGGATTGGGACGCCTTGGAGGTGTTCAGCCGGGAAAATGCCCACTGGCTGCCGGATTTTGCCTTGTTTATGGCATTAAAAGCGCAGTTCGGCGGTAAACCCTGGTATCAGTGGGAGACGCCTTTGAAAGAGCGGGAGCCGGAGTCCATTTGGCAGGCAAGGCTTGCCTTGAAAGAGGAGATTCGGTTTTACAGTTTTATTCAGTATCTGTTTGACACCCAGTGGCAGGCTTTGCGGCTCTATGCCCATAAAGCAGGCATTTTGCTAATCGGTGATGTTCCTATCTACGTGCCTTATGATTCTGCGGAGGTGTGGAGCAGCCCGGAATGGTTCTGGCTGGATGAAAGTATGATCCCTGTTGCGGTGGCAGGTTGCCCTCCTGATGGATTCAATGCCGACGGTCAGCTGTGGGGCAATCCCCTGTACCGATGGAACGCCCATAAAAAGGACGGCTACGGCTGGTGGTTACAGCGTCTGCGGGGCGCAAAAGCCCGGTATGATGTGATCCGCATTGACCATTTCCGTGGTTTTGCCAGTTACTATGCAGTGCCCTTTGGGGCAGAAAATGCCCGAAATGGAGAGTGGCTGCCCGGTCCGGGATTGGATTTTATCCAGACTGTTCGTAAGCATTTGCCCGATATTCCCATGATCGCGGAGGATCTGGGCTTTTTGACGGAGGATGTCCGCCGTCTGCGGGCGGATTCCGGTTTTCCCGGTATGAAGGTGTTGGAATTTGCCTTTGACGGGGACAGCGATAATGAATATCTGCCCCATACCTACATATCCAACACGGTCTGTTACACCGGCACCCATGACAACATGCCCCTGAAACAGTGGTTTGAGGAAAGTCAGGAACATGCAGTAGAATTTGCCCGGCGTTATATAGGCGATTCTTCTAATGATGTGTGGGGGATGATTCGCCTGTGCATGGCAAGCGTGTCGGACCTGGCAGTGGTGCAGATGCAGGACTATTTGGAGTTGGGCGGGAATGCCCGTATGAATTTTCCCGGCACTTGCGACGGCGGTAATTGGACCTGGCGGGCAAGCCCCGGATTTGCCAAGGATGCCCTGGCGGTGCGGATCAGAAATCTCGTCCGGACCTATGGACGACTGTAATACAGGATCTTTCCAAGAAATGGAGATTGCTATGAGTTATAATTGTTTGAATATTGTAAAATGGACGGAAGCTAAGCTGAAATACACCTATGACGTATCTTTGCGGGAGGCCAATGCCCAGGAGCTCCATGAGGCCCTGGGTGAGGCGGTGATGATGGCGATATCCGACAACTGGAATCACGCTAAGCACACCCGTATGCCTATCCGGAAGGCGTACTATATTTCTGCGGAGTATCTCATTGGCAGACTGGTGTATTCCAATCTGTATAATCTGGGTATTCTGGATGAAATGAAGCAGCTCTTTGCCCAGCGGGGCGTGGACCTTGCCATTTTGGAAGATGTGGAGGATGCGGCGTTGGGTAACGGCGGTCTGGGTCGGCTTGCCGCCTGTTTCCTGGATTCCGCTGCCAGCACGGATATTCCCCTGTCCGGTTACGGTCTGCGGTATCGGTTTGGCTTGTTCAAGCAGAGCTTTGACAGCGCCGGCAGCCAAAAGGAAAATGCCGATGACTGGGCAAAGTTCGGTGACCCCTGGTCTTACCGCCGGTATAACCATACCGTAAAGGTGCAGTTTCCCGATCATACGGTCCTTGCTGTGCCCTATGATGTGCCGGTGATCGGTTACGGCACCCAGAACATCGGCACGCTCCGCCTGTGGCAGTGCGAGGCAGAGGAGGAACTGGACTTCAACGCCTTCAATGATCAGGACTACCTGCGGGCGCTGACACAGAAGAATAAGGCAGAGGACATTACCCGCGTTCTGTATCCCAACGATTCCACTTGGGAGGGCAAGCGCCTGCGGATCAAGCAGCAGTATGTGCTGTCCTCGGCATCCTTGCAGGATATGCTGCGGGTCTATAAGTCTGTCCATGGCACGGATATGAGCCATTTTGCAGACTACTACTGCGTGCAGCTGAATGATACCCACCCGGCTATGTCCATTCCGGAACTGATCCGTCTTTTGATGGCAGAGGGTATGGATTTTGAGCAGAGCTTTGCCATCGCCCAGAAGACCTTCTCCTACACCAACCATACGGTCATGGGTGAGGCGCTGGAAAAGTGGAATTTGGATCTTTTGCGGTCTGTGGTGCCGGAGATCGTGGATATTATCCTGCGAATTGATGAGAAGCTGAGAGGGGAGCACCCCGACCTGTTTATCGTCCGGGACAACACCGCCCACATGGCAAATCTCAGTATTTACGTGGGCACTTACGTCAACGGCGTGGCGGAGATCCACTCCCAGATCTTGAAGGATGATGTGTTCGCCCAGTGGTATGCGGCGTTCCCGGAGCGATTCCAGAATAAGACCAACGGTGTCACCCCCCGCCGGTGGATGGGTCTGTGTAATCCGGAGCTGACCCAGCTGATCAAGTACCGCATCGGCGGCGACTTTTTGAAGGATTTGGAAAAGCTTCACAAGTTGAAACCCATGCTGGACGATGATCTGGTGCGCCAGTTCAATGCGGTGAAGCGCCAGAAGAAGGAACAGCTGTGTCAGGTCATCTATAAGCGGGAGGGTGTGAAGCTGAACCCGGATTTCCTGTTTGATGTGCAGGTCAAGCGGCTGCATGAGTATAAGCGGCAACTGCTGAATGCCCTGTCCATCGTGGATATCTACTTCCGCCTGAAAGATGGCAGTCTAACGGATTTCCAACCCACGGTGTACCTGTTTGGCGCAAAATCCGCTCCCGGTTATGCGCGCGCTAAGGCCATCATCCGCTATATCAACCGCATCGCCCGGATGATCAACAACGACCCGGATATGGATGGCAAGATGAAGGTGGTCTTTGTTCAGAACTATAATTGTTCCTATGCCGAGTCCATTATTCCCGCGGCGGATATCTCCGAGCAGATCTCTCCTGCGGGCACCGAGGCATCCGGTACCGGAAACATGAAGCTGATGCTCAATGGCGCGGTGACCTTGGGTACGCTGGACGGCGCCAACGTAGAGATCGTCAAGGAAGCGGGCATGGAGAACAACTATATCTTCGGTCATACCGTGGAGCAGATCCATGCCGCCCGGGACAGTTATTATGCTCGGGGCATCTATGACACCAACCCCCGCCTCCACAGAGCCATTGATACCCTGGTGGACGGCACAGTACCCACCGACGATGACCAGCGGGAGCTGTACCACGCCCTGCTGGACGGCACCCATTGGCACAAAGCGGATCACTACTTCTTGCTTTTGGATTATGAATCCTATCTGGAAGCAAAGCTGCGGGCAAACCGGGATTATGCAGACCGGATCGCCTTTGGCAGAAAGTGCCTGATGAATGTGGCAAGCGGCGCCAAGTTCTCTTCTGACCGGACCATCCGGCAGTACGCCCAGGAGATCTGGCACATCGAGCCCACCCAATTCTAATGCAAGGGTCCTGCTGGAAACCAGCAGGACCTTTTCTATATTGGGATACTTGCAAACAAAGACATAGACAGGTATAATAAATATAGAATATAAAAGGGGGAATGGGTATGACAAAACTTTCCTTTACTACCACCGGGGCGTGGGATATGGCAGATGGCTTCGGCTGCGCCAGTTTAGGACTGGCAGGGGTGTGCGACAACGGGGAGAACCGTTGTGTTACCCGGCAGATCCCGGCAGAATCCATGGTGTTCACAGGTACTTATAATGAAATTTTGGAACAGATACGGATTGCCCGGCAGCCGGTTTACGCCGGCATTGTGGTCTTTGGCAATGTGGGCGGGGAGAATCTGTTTTTGGAGAAGTTATGTAAACTAATTACCTGTCCTATGGTAGGCGGCGGCGCTGCCATTGATGGCGCTACCGGCAGAAAGGGCTTGATCCCCGGGGGCGGGGAGGCAGCGGTTCTGCTGTTTGTGGATGACCGCTATACATATACTGCGCAAACCCTGTGTATCCATGACCGGGTTCTGAAAACCTGCGCTGTCACCACCGCCGATCCCAGAACGATCCTCACCATTGACGGGGTGGATGCTGTTGCATTTCTTACCCAAAAGCGGGCGGAACTGGGTCTGGCGCAGACGGATTTTGAACACCTGACCCTTTCGGACCTCCATGATGTCAACGCCCATCTGTCCTGCGTGGACGGTAAGATCAAAAGCGGACGGGATGTGCACGGAGAAATGAAGCTGCGCTATGTGGCGCAGGAAAAGGTGTATGACACCATGCAGGCGTTTTATGATGATGACGATGCCATTGTCTTTGGCTGCGCGGGATTATCCGGCTTGCTGGACCGCCCCCTGAACACCCGTTCTCTGGGCCTTTTCCTGTTCGGGGAGGTCTGCACTGTGGATGGCGGGGCAGAATTTGGCAACCTGATGCTCAGTAAGTTGAAGATCTGTCCCAAATGATTTTTGGGAAAAGGAGAACGCTATGGAAGCACTTCAATACGGTATTTTAAGCACTTCCTCCATCGCGCCCCGTTTTATTGCGGCGGTGCGGACTGCCGGGGCGGGGGAGATCGTTGCGGTATCCTCCCGCACATTGGAAAAAGCCCGGGAAAAGGCTGCCCAGTGGGATATCCCCAAGGCATACGGCAGTCACCGGGAGCTTCTGGCAGATCCGCAGGTCAATATCGTGTATATTTCCTCGGTGAATGTGCAGCATTATCCTTTGGCAAAACAGGCTTTGCTGGCGGGTAAGCATGTCATTTGCGAAAAACCCTGTACCACCTCTGCTGCGCACACCCAGGAGCTCTTCGCTTTGGCAAGGGAAAAGGGACGGTTCTTCATGGAGGCGGAGAAGATGCTGTTTCTGCCTGCCATCGTACAGGTGCGTGACAGAATCGCCGAGGGGAAGCTGGGTCAGATCTATATGGCGGAGTTGAGCCACAGTTTTTCTGCCCGGTACAACACATGGCTCTTTGATAAGGCACTGGGCGGCGGCACCCTTTTGTCCAGCGGCATTTATGCGGTGCAGCTTTTACAGTGGCTTTTTGGTGAGATGGAGCAGATCTCCGGATTAAAATCTGCCTTGGAGGATGGCACCGAATGGCAGTATGTGTTATCGGGAAAAATGAATTGTGGGGTGCTGTTCTCTATTAAAAACAGTACCCGGGCAGTGTTGGATAACGTTGCCCGTATATACGGCACCGAGGGGTATGTAGAGATCCCTGAATATTGGAAAGCCAGAAAAGCGGTGTTTTACAGAAAGGGTGAAGAACCGGAAACGGTGGAATTTCCCTGTGAGCATGAGCTGATCTATGAGGCAAATCACATTGCCCGGTGCATCCGGGAGGGGAAACGCACCAGTCCTGTGGTGACGGAGGCGTTGTCCGTTTCCGGCATTGCCGCATTGGAGTCGGTGAAATCCCAATGGGAATAAAAATAAAATGGGCGTGTTGCAGATACTGCAACACGCCCATTTTTCATATTATTTTTCGTTCTTGTAGACTTCCTTGAAGTACTTATAGGTGTCCACTTTCAGCTCGCCGCAGGCAGCTTCGTCGCAGGCAACGATGCCGTCGGGATGCAGCTGCAAAGCGCTGATGGTCCATGCGTGGTCCACACCGCCTTCCACACAGTGGCGCAGAGCCCGGGCCTTGCTGTGACCGGAGATCAGCAGCAGAACCTGCTTGGAGTCGCACACAGTGCCAACGCCTACGGACAGGGCAGTTTTGGGAACCTTGTTGGGGTCGCCTCCAAAGAAACGGGAGTTGACGATCAGGGTGTCCTCGGTCAATGCCCGTACGCCGGTGCGGGAGGACAGGCTGGTGAAGGGCTCGTTAAAGGCAATATGTCCGTCCACACCGCTGCCGCCCAGGAACAGGTCGATGCCGCCGTAAGAGGCGATCTTGGCTTCGTAGCGGGCGCACTCAGCTTCTAAGTCCTCAGCCATGCCGTTGAGGATGTTGACGTTCTCGGCAGGAATGTCAATGTGGTTAAACAGATTGTTGTGCATGAAGTACCAGTAGCTTTGGTCGTGCTCACGGGGCAAGCCAACGTACTCATCCATGTTGAAGGTCACAACGTTCTTGAAGGTCACTTTGCCGGCTTTGTTCATCTGCACCAGACGTCTGTAAACGCCCAGAGGGGAGGAACCGGTGGGGAGACCCAGCACGAAGGGCCGGTCTTCTTTGTGCTTGTTGATTGCGTCGGCGATATGGTTTGCTGCCCATTCGCACATTGCTTCGTAGTCGTTTTTAATAATCAGTTTCATTTAGATTCACACTCCAAATCGGAATAGGGGAGAAATTCTCCACGGATAGAATTATACTCCTATTTTTTTTGTTTGTAAATAAAAAATTTATGCCAACAAACCGGCAAAAAAGATAAATGCCGAAAAGTGTAGTAACTGCTTATGTTTTTGGACTTGTATATTTTTTGTGAACGCATTATAATGATATTGAATACGTAGAAAGGCAAGCTTAGATGAAAACAAAAACAGAATGCATGTACGCTACCATGAATCCCTGGCGGTTATTCTTTAAGGTGGCGATGCCGGGCATGGTGAGTATGTTTGCCATGTCCATATATAGCATCTTTGAAGGGGCGTTTGTCGGTAAGCTTTTGGGCGAGGGTGCTTTTGCGGCGGTAAATATCGCGTTTCCGCTGGTGCTGATCAACTTTTCTCTTGCTGACCTTGTGGGTGTGGGGGCGTCGGCGCCGATCTCCATTGCTCTGGGCAGAGGAGATCGTAAGACGGCTAATAATGTATTTTCCTGCTCCATAATTCTCATTTTACTTGCTTCGATTTTGATGGGCGGCGTGATGTTCTTTGCGGCAGAGCCCCTGGTCCGGATGATGGGTGCGGATGATGTGTTGCTGGATACCGCCGTGCGGTATTTGCGGACCTTTGCCTTGTGCAGCCCTTTGTCTACCATTTTTTTTGCAATGGATAATTACTTGCGCATCAGTGGCTATGTGAAGTACAGTATGGTGATCAATGTGGTGTCCAATTTGGGCACCATCGGTCTGATGGCATTGTTTTTCTTGTGTTTTAAAATGGATGTGGTCGGCTCTGCGCTGGCGGTGTCTATTTCTATGTGCGCAAGCTCTGTGGCGGCGCTGATTCCCTTTGTTCGGAAAAAGGCGTTGCTGTGTTTTGTGAAGCCTCGGTTTTCCTGGTCAATGCTGAAACAGATTACCGCCTGTGGCAGCCCGACCTTTTTGAGCAATATTGCCGGTCGCGTTACCTCTATTTTGATGAATATTTCTCTAATGACTCTGGGTGTGAAAATACTGGGAGAGGGCGGCGGCACCACCGCCGTGGCTGCTTACGCGGTGCTGATGTACAGTGGCGATGTATGTTGGCCGCTGATTTACGGTATCAGCGATTCTCTGTCCCCGGCGCTGGGCTACAACTGGGGCGCCCAGGATTACGACAGAGTGAAGAAAATCGCCCGTTGCGGCTTTATCGGTACAGCGGTTGCGGCGGGGCTTACCACATCCTTTTTGTTCTCCTGCCCCCGGACGGTGGCATCCCTATTCGTAGACAGTGGGGATACAAGACTTCTGGAACTGGCTACCCACGGTGTCCGGATCTTTTGTACGACCTATATTTTCCGCTGGATTGTGGTGATGACCCAAAGTTACCTGAGCGCTATCGAAAAGCCCGCGCAAGCAACCCTGATTTCTGTATCTGTGGCGATCCTGTTCCCGGTATTGCTGCTGGGCGGTTTATGGGGACTGGGTTTGGACGGCATTTGGCTGAACCATCCTTGTGTCAATCTGCTGGCGGCCATTCTGGCAGGCATTATGTTGACAAGATTGGGCAAAGAAATCAGGCGCCGACAACAAGAAGCCTAATAAAAAATCATCTGTCCTGGGACAGATGATTTTTTGTTAGGCATTTTCTTTGACCACCACGTAGCCGTCCACCAGATTGGCGCTTTCCAGGGTGCCTTCGATGGCAACGGTGCGCTCCATCAGGTCTGTCAGGATCACGCAGCCATCCTTACATTCGATCTGCATAACGTTTCGCAGAACCACATTTTCTTCGGCGCGGGTGTTTTTATAAACGGTAGAAAGACACATAGCGATACCTCTTACTTCACATCCAGACTGGCAAGAACCATGCTCAGTCGCATATTGCCCTTTTCAAAGTCGGATACCGCTGCCATGACCTGCTCGTAAGCGGTGTGGCTGCCAGCCTTGTCCAGTTGGGCAGCCAGATCTGCCAGCTCTTTGGCGTGGGCGGCATTGTGGTTTGCCATATACTTCATCAGTGCCACCAGCTCTTCCATGGGGGTGTGCTGGCAACCGCCGGCGCAGCTGTCGCATGAACCGCCGCAGTCGTGGCTGTGGTCATGGGTGTGACCGTCGCCGTGGAGATGGTCGTGTTCATGGGGGTGGCAGTGGTCGTGGCTGTGGGAGTGGGCGTGCTCGTGGGAATGGGCAACGCCGTCGTGGGTATGCTCGTGAGAATGGGTGTGCTGGTGATCGCCACCGGCAATATGGTCATGATGAATATGCATAGGAAATCCTCCTTTAAGTTAGAGTTGTATCATTTTTGTTGTCATTGCGAGCCGGTGCGTACACTGGCGTGGCAATGTCCGGGGTTACAAATTACCGGGATTGTTCTTTCAACAGGGCATTGCGGATATCGCCGATGGTGTACAGAGAGCCGAAGCACAGTACCACACCGTCAGACCCTGCCAGCTCCATGGCTTTGCGGACACCGGCGGGAATATCCTCGCAGGCGGTGGCGATCGCGCCCACGGCGGTCAGATGCTGCGCCAGTTCCTGCGCCGGCAGACGGCGGGGATTGGGGGGCGTCACACAGACAAATTGGGAAATAAGAGGCATGACGGGCTTGTACATATCGCCGTAGTCCTTGTCTGCCAGCACGCCCGTCAGGGCGATGACCTTGCGGCCGGCCAGATAGTCCTGAATGTTCTTCACAAGGGCTTCCAGACACTGGGGATTGTGACCGCCGTCGATGATAAACAGAGGGTCCCGGCATACGATGTCAAACCGACCGGGCCAGGATACATCCCGGATGCCGTCGTAAATGTTTTGACGGGAGATCTTCCAGCCCTTTTCCACTAAGGTTTCCGCTACTGCAAGGACTACCGCTGCGTTGTGCAGCTGATGGTCGCCCAGCAGGGGCAGGTGGATATCCTTGTATTCACCGCAGTCAAAGACCTGTTGGAACAGATCATGGGATTTTAGCTTCAAACCGGCAAAATCTGCCTTTTTCAAGGACACATTCTTCTCTGCACAGACCTGCTCAAATACCGCTTCCACAGAAGGCGCGCCCCGGTAGATGACGGCGTTGCCGCCCTCTTTAATGATGCCCGCTTTGTTTATGGCGATCTCTTCCAGCGTGTTACCCAGTACGTCGGTGTGATCCAGACCGATGTTGGTGATCACCGCAACCTCCGGACAAGGGATCACATTGGTGGAGTCTAACAGACCGCCCATACCTACTTCCAGCACCACGATGTCACACTGCTTCCGTTTGAAAAATTCAAAGGCGATGCAGCTGACCAGCTCAAATTCCGTGGGGGATTCGGCCATGGAATCGGCAAGGGGCTTGACATATTCCACAATGTCCACCAATTCCTCGTCGGAGATCATCTGGCCGTCCACTTGCATGCGCTCACCGAATTGGTAGATATAGGGGGAGGTGTAAAGACCGGTGCGGTAACCTGCCTTTCGCAGGATGGAGGCGGTCATGGCAGCGGTGCTGCCCTTGCCGTTGGTACCTGCGATGTGGACATACTTTAATTGCTTGTGGGGGTTGCCCATTTTTTGGAGCAGGGTGTTGGTGCGGCCAAGGCCGGGGATGCTGCCCTTCCAGCACACAGAATGGATATATTCAATAGCCTGCACAGCATTCATGATTCTACCTCTTTTTTTGTAAACGGCTTGGGGGGCCATACGCCCAGCCGGGTAAATACATTGGTCTTCATCAGCATATAAATAATCAGTGTTTCTGCCACCAGCATAATGGCAAACTGGATGCTGCGGGTGCTGAGATAGTATTTCACACCTGCGGAATACACACCGTCGAAGTAAAGCTTTGCCAGCACGCAGCTCTGATATAACACAGAACCTACGATTACCGGCAGCGCATAGCTGACGCCCAGCCGGATGACGGAAGTGTTTTTCTGGATATATCGGCGGAGCAGACCGCCGAACAGACCGTATAAAATTGCAGGCGGGCACAGCAGCGGATTGAAGCCGAACTGCATCAGGCTGCCGGTAAAATCGGCAACAAAGCCGGTGAGCGCTCCCATGACAGGCCCGAAAAACATACCCGCAAGAAACAGCGGAAATTTGTCCAGTGACCAGCGGACACCATCCGGGGTGGCAAAGCAAAATACCCGAGCCATCACCACACTGACGGCTGCCAGCATGGCGCAGTATACCAAAGCTTTTAAGGGGGTCGTTCTGTTTTTTTGCATAAAAAATCCTCCTTTTTATGTGAGCAAACCCCAACGGTACACCGAAAAAACCCCATACGCAAAGCGTACGGGGAGCAAAGATGGTTACCCATTGGGTTTCAATCGGCACAAAACCGGCCGACCGTTTACCCGACCGAGTATCGTTGCTTACATATAAGGAGTCTTATATGTGCAGCGGGTGCGGAAGCCTCATCGCGGGCAAAACCCTTCGTCTGCCAGACAACTCCCCATTTTGGCAGCACTTCACGCGAGGTCTCCTACTCTGTTCGTGGATATCATACACTACATACCGTCAAATGTAAATCCCTAATTTGAAAAAATTCTCCGTTTTTTATGAAAATTAAATACATTTGCTTAGATTTGACTGGGCAAAAGCCTTGATTTTTGTGCATTTTTGAATTATAATGACGTCGTGGTTTGATTTTAAAACAAGGAGGGCGCGCGCATGGGTGAATTGATTGCGGTTTTGTCCGGCAAGGGCGGTACCGGCAAGACTTCTCTGTGCGCCGGTATTGCCGAGGCGTTGGCGCTGCAAGGGGAAAAGGTTCTGTGTATCGACTGTGATGTGGGTCTGCGGAATCTGGATATTGCCTTGGGTATCAGCCAGATCGGCGGTCTGTCCTTTTTGGATGTGTGCAGCGGTGGATATGATCTGGATATGGCCACCCGGCATCCGGAGTTTTCCGGGATCTTTTTCCTGACCGCGCCTATGAATTGTCCTGCGGATGCCATTGACCCGGTGGCATTCTCTCAGATGCTGGAAGCTGCCCGCAACCGGTTTTCTTATGTGCTGCTGGATGCGCCTGCCGGCATTGAAGCAGGGTTCAAATTGGCGGCAAGATTTGCCGATCGAGTGGTTTTGGTCACCGGGGCGGATCCTGCCTCTATTCGGGATGCCTCCCGGGCTGCGGATGTGTTGGAGGGAATGGGAAAGACCAATGTGCGCATGATTATCAACCGTGTGCAGCCGAAAATGTTTGAGGCGATGGGCGTTACTGTGGACGATATTATGGACCAGTCCGGTCTGCCCCTGCTGGGACTTGTGCCGGAGGATGAGAATGTGACCTTGTCTGCCGCATTCCGTCAGCCTCTCCTTGGTTACGGCAAAAAAGGCGCTGCTGCCGCATGTAAAAGAATTGCCAAAAGAATGCAGGGACAGTTCGTTCCTGTGAAGATATAAGAAAGGAGCGGGGCGTATGAATATTGCATTCTTGGCTCACGATAAGAAAAAAGAACTGATGGTGCAGTTCTGCACCGCTTATAAGAGTGTGCTGGCAAAGCATAATTTGTTTGCCACTGCTACCACCGGTCGGCTGATCTCGGATAATACCGGTTTGCCTATTACCCTGCTTCTGTCTCATAAGCAGGGCGGTCACCAGCAGATCAATGCCCGTATTGCCTATAATGAGATCGACCTGGTGCTGTTGTTCTCTGATCCCAACGACCTGGATCCTTGGGATGAAAGCCAGATGGTGGAGACCATTCGCTACTGTGACAGGCAAAACGTGCCCATCGCCACCAATCTGGGTAGTGCGGAGATGTTCGTTATGGGTCTGCAAAGAGGCGATCTGGATTGGCGTGAGATGTATCATAATAAGTCTAAATATTAAATGCAACCAGCCGTCCGGCCTTGGTCCGGGCGGCTTTTTTTGAAAGGAAGAGAAAGATGGAAAAAATCACCCCCCGGACCCTGTCCGGATTTATGGAGCTGCTGCCCCAAAAGCAGGCGCGCATGGAAAAATTGATGCAGGTGCTGCGGGATACCTATGGTAGCTATGGCTTTGCGCCCTTGGATACCCCGGTGATCGAGGATGCCAAGATCCTTCTGGCCAAGGGCGGCGGCGAAACGGAAAAGCAGATCTACCGTTTTCAAAAGGGTGACAGCGATCTTGCTTTGCGGTTTGATCTGACCGTGCCCCTTGCCAAATATGTGGCGCTGCACTATAACGAATTGGCGTTCCCCTTCCGCCGGTATCAGATCGGCAAGGTCTACCGGGGCGAGCGGGCCCAGCGGGGTAGATTCCGTGAATTCTATCAGGCGGATATTGATATTATTGGCGACGGCAAGCTGGACATCATGAATGAGGCGGAGATTCCCGCCATCATCTATCGGGTGTTCCGGGGCTTTGGCCTGACCCGTTTCCAGATCCGGGTGAACAACCGGAAGATCCTCAACGGCTTTTATGCCATGGAGGGTCTTGCAGAAAAGAGCGGCGACATTATGCGCACCGTGGACAAGCTGGATAAGATCGGCGCCGACAAGGTCAAGGTCATTCTCTGCGACGATTGCGGTCTGACGGATGTGCAGGCAGAGGAGATTCTGAAATTTATTGCGATCCGTGGTACCAACGATCAGGTCCTTGCCGCTTTGGAGGGCTACACCGGTAGAAATGAGATGTTCGATGCCGGTGTGGAGGAATTGAAGGCGGTGACCCGGAATCTGTCTGCTTTCGGTGTACCGGAGGAGAATTTTGCAGTGGATCTGACCATTGCCAGAGGTTTGGATTATTATACCGGTACGGTGTATGAGACCACTCTGCTGGATCACCCGGAGATCGGATCTGTTTGCTCCGGCGGTCGGTATGATAATCTTGCCGGATTCTACACCGATAAGGCGCTGCCCGGTGTGGGCATCTCCATTGGTTTGACAAGACTTTTTTACGTGCTGGATGAGCAGGGCCTTATCAATGAGGAGAATCCTGCCGCCCCGGCAGATGTGCTGGTGCTGCCTATGACCGAGGATGTTGCCAAGGCGGTTTCTCTGGCAGAAACTCTGCGGCAGGCAGGTCTGCGGGTGCAGCTTTACGGTGAGCAGAAGAAATTCAAGCAGAAGATGAGCTATGCGGATAAGCTGGGCGTACCCTTTGTGGCGCTGCTGGGCGAGGATGAGATCGCCGAGGGCGTGTGTTCGGTGAAGAATATGCAGACCGGTGCGCAGATCAAATGCGCGCCGGAGCAGGCGGCAGAGCATGTTTTGCAGACGCTGGCGGCTGCCGGCGGCCCGCTGATCCTGGAAAAATAATCCGTGCCGGAGGTGCAAAACACCTCCGGTTTTTTCCGAAATGGAAAGGAGGATACCTGCATGGAATTAAAGCATATTGCAATGCGGACAGGCAGATTGTCCTCTTTCTTGCGGGAGGAAATGCAGATGTCTGCGGGGCTGATGAACCGGCTGAAATGGCAGGAAAAGCTGTTTGTTAATGGTCAGCCGGTGCATACGGATTATTCCGTACAGTCGGGGGATGTGATCGCCGTCCCGCTGGATGAGCCGGTGCCGGATTACCCGGCGGAGCAGGGAAACTTAGCAATTCTCTACGAGGATGACTGGCTTTTGGCGGTGGACAAGCCTGCGGGCATGCTGATCCATCCATCCCGATCCCGATTTACAGGCACCTTGGCAAATTATGTGCTGGGTCACTATGAAAAGACCGGACAGGCCAGCGCCTTTCATCCTTTGACCCGTTTGGACAGGGATACCTTCGGGGTGGTGTTGATCGCGAAAAACGCCCACACCCACAGCCTTTTGCAGATGTGTTCTGTGGAGAAGATTTACCATGCTTTGGTTTTGGGCGTTCCGGAAACGATTTCCGGTGTGATCGATGCGCCCATCGCCCGGCTGCCTCTGCCAAGCCTTTTGCGGCAGGTCCACCCGTCGGGAAAACCGTCGGTGACGGAATATGCCTTGTTGGAAGCAAAGGGGCAGGTGAGCAAGCTTTCTCTCCGACCGGTCACCGGAAGAACCCACCAGCTGCGGGTCCATTGCGCATACATGGGCTGGCCTATTTTGGGCGATCCCCAGTACGGCAGTGAAGCCTCCCGGGAACTGTCCGTGGAAATGGGATTGTGTACCCAAATGCTTTGTGCGAAAAGGATCGTCTTTTCCCATCCCATCACCGGGGAGAAAATGCAGATCCTTTCCAAAATGGACGTGGAAATTTGAAAGGGTCGTTGCTTTCGGTAGATTTCTGTGGTAAAATAGCAAAAAAGTTTGTAAGGAGGTGGCACTGTGCGGAAAATTCTGGTGTTTTTGACCTTGGTATGTGTCTGCTGCGCTTTGTTTGTCAGCGCCGGTGCTGCCACCGGGGCAAAAAGTGTCAATACTTATGCCACTGTTGCCAATGACGGTACAGCCCAGGTGACCCTTACCGCCAACATCCATCTGGATCAGGTGGTGGAGGATCTGCGGTTTGCCCTGCCGGGGGATGCCTCTCATGTAACGGTGAACGGCTCCCGCGCCCGCAGCCGTATGGAAAACGGACTGCGGCAGGTGGATATCTCCGGCATCGTGGGAAAAGCGGCGGGAGATTTTACCTTG
>JBGVON010000082.1:0-3732 GCA_045126495.1 Faecousia sp. | reverse complement strand
TCGCAGATAGGAAATATAGACCCAGACCACCCCGGGCTGCGCTTCTGTGTCATATCCCCAAACTTTGCACAGAAGCTCTTCTGTGGTAAAATAACGCCCGCGATTCAGCATAAGCAGTTCCATAAGCTGATACTCCAGCTTTCCCAAGCCAGCGCTTTGGTTATGGACATAGAGTGTATGGCTTTCCTGATCTAACGCAACATTCCCGAAGGACACCACCTTCGATATATAATCCGGTCTGCGCCGCAGAAGCGCCCGTACATGCGCCAACAAAAGCTCCATAGAAAAGGGTTTTGGCAGGTAATCATCCGCACCGGCATCCAGACCGATGATTTGATCCCCTATTTCGGATTTGGCCGTCAGGATCATAATGGGGGTATTACAGCCGTTTCTGCGCAATTCCCGCATAACTTCCAGCCCATTCTTTTTGGGCATCATAATGTCCAGAATAATGCCGTCATACTCTTCCAGCTGCGCATAAGCCAGTGCTGTTTCGCCGTCATAAACCGCATCAACGGTGTAGTTGTGATAAACCAAAATATCTACAACCGCCTCCGACAGACTTCTTTCATCCTCTGCATACAGAATCCGCACAAAATCACCTCCATGATACCATTTATAGCACAGTAACCTTAGGAAAGGTTTAGAATCCGCAAGAGTCTTTCTAATTATACATTATCCGTTTACGCAAGTAAAGCATCCGGAGAATGCGCGTTGTGCATATGATCAAATCTTTTGATTTAGTGTTGACTAAAATATATTTTTTGCTATAATTAAGCGAACACTAAAATAAAAAGGGGGGCGCCTGTATGGAATTAGGTTGTATATTGAAAGCCTTGGGAGAACCAATGCGGCTAAAAATATTCCAGGCTGTTTTAGAAAGAAAGCATTGCGTGCGATCTCTTTCCAAAAAGCTCGGTGTTTCTGAATCCGCCATTTCCCAGCACATGAAGGTGATGAAAGAAGCCGGACTGGTGTATGGCGAAAAGTACGGATACCACACCCACTACCTCCCAGCACAGGAAGCTGTCGATTTTCTTGCCGGACAGTTCCAGCAGATGCGACAGGCATCTATGGTGGTAGATCGGGATATGACGGTCTGCCAATGCGAGTATCGCAAGGAGGAAAGCGAAAAATGAATGTGTTATTGGCACTGCTCTGGTCCATGTTGAAAATCGGTTGCTTTGCCTTCGGCGGCGGATATGCCATTATCGCACTGCTGGAAGGTGAGTTCATAACCAAAAGAAAGTGGATCGAACACGATGAATTTATGGATGTGGTCGCTATTGCCGAAAGCACCCCCGGCCCCATTGCGATCAATGTGGCAACCTATGTGGGGTATAAGCTGAAGGGTTTCCTTGGCGCAACCATTGCAACGGTTGGAATCTGTGCGCCCTCATTCGTGATCATGTATGTTGTGTCGTTATTCTATGAGCAGTTTATGGAGATCACGGTGATTGCCGCTGCATTTAAGGGTATTCAGATTTGCGTTGTTTACCTGATTGCAACGGCAGGACTGAAAATGCTGAAAAAGATGAAGAAAACTCCGTTGAACATCATCGTGTATGCCACTACCTGCGTTGCAATGATCGTTTGCTCGCTCCTGGATGTTCATATTTCTTCTGTTGTGTTCATCTTCCTTGCCGGTGTGGTTGGGCTTACCGTGTTCTTTATTAAGACCAAGAAAGCAATGGAGGCAAAGAAATGATCTATCTTCAGTTGTTTTTTACCTTTCTGAAAGTCGGTGCCTTTGCCTTTGGCGGTGGCTATGCCATGCTTTCGCTGATTGGTGACTCCGTTTTGTCTTACGGCTGGATGAATGAGACAGAGTTGCTGAATTTTGTCGGTGTTGAAACCGTGATCCCCGGACCGATTGCCGTGAATATGGCGACCTATGTCGGTTACGAACAGGGCGGCTTTTTAGGTGCGCTCCTTGCAACGATCGGTGTGGTTCTTCCTTCCTTTATTGTCATCTTGATCGTTGCGGCCTTTATCAAGAACCTGCTTAAATTTCCCGCAGTTATGACTTTTATTATGAGTATGCGCCCCGCTCTTGGCGGTTTGATTGCTTCTGTAGCTGTCACAATGGCATTAACCGTTTTCTTTGGTATCGATACAATCAAGACAACAGTGGTCACATTTGATTGGCGTTCACTGGTTATCCTGGCGATTGTTGTCCTGATTCCCTTGGTTTGGTCAAAGTATAAAAAGAGAGAGTTTTCTTCCATCTTGCTTGTGATTATATCCGGCGTTTTGGGCGCACTGCTGTTCTGAAGGTCACCCAAACGAAAAGCACCGTACATCGACTGTACGGTGCTTTTCGTTTCTTAGAGAAAACGACACTATTCTTGGGTTCACAGTGATGATGCTGATAGATGTTATGTTGGGATAATCTTCACAGTAAACAACAAAAACTGCATCTCCAAAACAAGACAGAGGCGACCAATTTCTGATCGCCTCTGTCTTATTTAAGTTCTGCAAGTATATGTACTCCGTATTGGATGCCATCAAGAAATGCCTTATGTTCATAAGCACTGCACAGACGGCAACAAAGGTTAAAAACAGTGTTATTATCTTCCAGTGGAAGTGTGCCGAGAAATTCTTCTAATTCCCGAAATCCCTCACTGATCTCCGGTGGATCGGATTCATGGGTTTCTGCGTAAGCTTGGTAAAGTTGATCCAGGACGGTTTTACAATCACTGTCACCAAGATCAATTGGGTGAGATTCTATGTAGGCTTTCAGCCGCTCCGCTAACTTATCCATGACGGCACCTCCTTGCCTTTTGTAATTTGACCAGCAATTCATCAACGGCATCAGTGTATCTGCCTTGTTGGATCAGCTTGTTGCGGAAGTGAATCAACCCATGCAGCATCTGTCGGTATTCACACAAACTGAGAACCAATATTTGTTTAGGTTGCCTCATACATAAATCAACTCCTTGTACACAATCTCGGAAACACGGTTTCGGATGTGGTTCATCCGCTGAACCCAAGCCAATTGATCGTTTGCTTTCAGCACTTCGGTGATACCCTCCTGCGCTTTCAATTGAACAACCAGCTGTTCGAACATTTCCTCTGCGGATTTATCGACTTCCTCAAGGTGATTCTTTAGCTTCCCGCTCATCAGCATGGTCATGTACAACACATTCTTGTTGGTACGAAGATACTGCAATCGCCGTTGCCCCCAAAGACCGATCTGCGGACTCTCCGGCACGCCAATGTTGGGAAGTAAGTAGTCACCCTCTTGCCGGTATGTGCCACCCATCTTTTCAAAAATTGTTTGCATACACATTTCCTCCTTTGTTTTTATTTCTGCCTTCATTTTAGAAAGAAAACGCCATCGCTTCAAATGTGTGGATAAAACAAAAAATGCCCAGAGGACGGTGAAATCCTCTGGGCGTCAGCATCAATATGTAATATCTTTGATATAAACAAAAAATCCGAACGCACTTCCTATCGTGAAGTAGTTCGGATTTTTCATGTATGGTGGACGATATAGGACTCGAACCTATGACCTTCCGCACGTCAAGCGGATGCTCTAGCCAGCTGAGCTAATCGTCCAGGCGCTTGATCATTATAGCGAGGAAGTATGAATTTGTCAATACCTTTTTCGATATTTTTTTAAAATTTTTATCCGACTACAAAATCCACTTCCGCTTCGCCTACAAACTTGAGCACCAGCCGGTGGGGCAGGCACACGATTTGCGCACCGCCGTCGCAGTAGCCACGCTT
>JBGVON010000081.1:0-2053 GCA_045126495.1 Faecousia sp. | reverse complement strand
TCCCGGACGCACTTTCACAGTACTACTCAATCATCTGGGCTTACAGCCGGTGGCCCAAACTCTCTAGGATTTTCATACAGTTACTCTTTCCGTTCACAGCGATATTCATTTTTGATATTTTACCATCGAAACCGTATTTTTGTCAAGGCATCTATTTGGTTATTCGGCAGATTGATAGTTGGTTCAAAATGTGATATATTACTAAAAAACAATCAGGAGAATGAATATGAAACAATTTTGTGCCGCAATTATGGCATTTATACTTGTATTATCTTTTACGGGATGTTCACAGAAAAAACAGCCAGATCCAAACATCCCCGTTTCTAAACCAGTCACCCCCTCTGGTAGCGAGATTACGGAGCAGCCGTTTCCTGCAGAACCTGCCCCTAAACCTGCGGTTGCTGTTTCATTACCGGCAACGACTACCGAATATACAGCGGATGACGGAACACAGATTTTCTATCATACCGCACAAACCATGCATTTGACAATTGCCGATGCAGAAGTTGCGGATAAAGTGATCATACACTATCTCGATCTACTTGACAGCATACATTTACAGGCTGAGGAACTCTGTAACACCGCGGTTACCGAATACAATGGCAATCCGAATTGGACACCTTATGCCTGCCAGTTCCTTCTCAATCCCACACGCATCGATCACGGTGTGCTGAGCCTTTACGGAACCCTCGTAACTTATTCCGGAAGCGGGCACCCGGACAGAGTGAATATTGCATTAAACTATGATCTAACGACCGGCGATCCCGTAACACTTGGCAGTATTATGAATAAAGATGCTACGGTATCCCAATTCTGTGACCTGGTTACCGCTGAGCTTTCAAACCATGCGGAGGATTTTTATCTGTATGATGATTACGCAGATACCGTTGCGCTTAAATTTTCCGGTGATGAAAGTCTGTTCGAATCTTTTTATTTTACAGAAACCGGCGTGTGCTTCTATTTTGATGTCTACGAAATCGCGCCCTATTCCTCCGGGGTTATCAATATTGAATTGCCCTATGAAAAGCTTGTCGGGTTGATTCACGACGCTTATTTCCCCGCGGAGCGTGACCTTACTGACGGATGCCTTTACTATACTCCTTATGAAGACAAAGAAGCCGAACAATATGTCAGTATGACCGAGGCAATTCTCTCCGATGACGGTATACCGATAATTATATACACAGATTCCTCCGTTGACAGTGTTCGCATCCAAACCAGCACCGACGATCTTACACATTCACCTTATATTTCCTATGCTGCCTCCGGTCTTCACAAGAGTGAAGCGATCGTTGTAACAGGCTCGGAAGAACAACTTAATGAGATGAATGTAAGCTATCAAAATCAAGACGGCATTCAGTATATAAATGTTGTCCAATGACCAATCAAGCCGGCTGTTAACTCAGCCGGCTGCTCTTTTTATTAAGCATCTTATATTCATGATACAACTGAACAACCTTTGGACTTAGCCAAATCAGAAGAATCAAATTAGGAACAGCCATTAGTCCATTAACGATCTCCGCAAGAATCCATGCTGTCCCCGTTTTCATTACCGCGCTGACAATTACCATAACCGCTTGCAGCACAACAAATATTCGCCAGCTTTTTGCGCCGAACAGGAATTGAATACATCTTCCCCCATACAAACTCCAGCCAAAAACGGTGGCAACCGCAAAACAGCACACCATAATCGCCATCATAGCGGATGCCCATGGCCCATATATTGCAGAAAAAGCCAAAGAAGTCAGGTGAACTCCTGCATCACTACCGTATGGAATAGGAACACCGCTGCAAAATATTACCAACGCTGTCATCGTACATATAACGATCGTGTCAATAAACACTTCCACGATGCCCATCATCCCCTGTTCGACCGGATGCTTCACATTCGCCCCGGCATGGGCGATCCCAGCTGTCCCCATTCCGGCTTCATTTGTAAAAACACCCCTTGCCGCTCCTGTTCGAAGGGCAATAAAAGCCGAACCGACCACCCCACCTGTCACAGCCCCGGGTGAAAACGCTCCAGCAAAAATTAGTTTGAAGGTCGGCAAAA
>JBGVON010000080.1:0-27051 GCA_045126495.1 Faecousia sp. | reverse complement strand
GTGCCAGTCAGTGCGGTCTCATCCTCGGTTAAGCGTTTGGAAAAGGAATTAGGATGTCAATTGTTCGATCGTGATGCCAATCGAATCCGGTTGAATAATGACGGAAAGCTGTTGCAACAATCACTTTGCAAGGTATTTCATGAGTTGGACGATGCCATAGAGAAACTTACCGATGAAACTCCGGACTCCCGGGAAATAAAATTATTGGTCAGAGGAATGCGCCGTAATATTACTGACTATATCATAGAATATAAAACCATGTATCCGGATACTGTCTTTCAGATCGCTTTTGAGCAGGAAAATGCGGAATTTTCGGAATATGATGTTATTATTGATGAAGAAAATGCGCATTATGCCGAATATGAAAGAATCGAACTGTTTAGCTTACAATTGCGCCTAAAATGTTCGGCAGATGCTCCTCTGAGTGGACAAACACATTCCCTGAGTCAGTTATGCAAGCAACCATTTATTGTAATGGATACGAATGGTAATATGAATAGAATTCTGGTAAGGGCATGCAATCGGGCGGGCTTTAATCCGAAAATAGCTGTTGTATGTAATGATATAGAATGCTATGAAAAACTTATAGCGTGCAATATGGGAATTGGAATTGGCCGTCAACTAGATTCGTCACATATGAAGAATGATATTGTTGATCTGGACATGTGCGATTTCAAGGAACGATATACGATATATGCTTACTATGCGGAAAAAGAATACTATGGAAAAGTGAAAGAGTTTGTGGAATTTATAAAAAGCAAGTCTCAATGTGATAAATAACAAAAAATTTAGTCCTATTAGAACACGAAGTAATGGGTCCTAAGTTGACACAAGCAGAGGGCGGTCACAATATTGACACCGATACAGTAGCCAATCGTTTTGCTAAACGGTTTGAGGATTTGCTGACGATCTTGCCCCATTGCAACGAGGCCACTTTTTACGATAACGACAATGGTTTTGTTACCGTTGCCAAGTATAAGAACGGAGAATTGTAGACCATTGGTCAAAATAGTCCCAAGTGGCTTTTGGAACTAATTGAAAAAATGAAAAGATAAAATCGTGTGCCAAATACGGCACACGATTTTTGTTTCATGCGATTTCATGTGATAGGTCGCAACTTGACGGAGAAAAGGTAATATGCTATATTTGCAATACTGAAAAGTGTTACTAGGGGGGGTGCTGTATGGGCCATTGGACGGAATTAAAACCCCATATCCGGCAGGTATGGAAGCTGAGTCTACCTGCCATTCTAACGCAGATCACCACCATTGTGATGCAGTATATCGACGCGGCGATGGTGGGTGCGTTGGGCGCTGATGCCTCTGCCGCAATTGGACTGGTTGCGTCCAGCACCTGGCTTTTTCACGGTGTGACCTATGCGGTGTCCGCCGGATTTTCTGTGCAGGTGGCGCACCATATCGGTGCGGAACAGGATGCAAAGGCGAGAAATGTGGTACGTCACGGTCTTGTCTCGGCGCTGGTGGTGTCCGGCGCGCTGTGCTTGCTGGGGTCGCTGATCAGTAAGCGGCTTCCGGTGTGGCTGGGCGGTGATGCGTCCATACAACAGGATGCGGCTGCGTATTTTTTGGTATTTGCGCTGATGCTGCCGTTTTTTCAGCTGAATAACCTGTGTGCTTCCTTTTTGCAATGCTGTGGAGATATGGTTACCCCCAGCGTATTGAATGCTGTCATGTGCCTGTTGGACGTGATTTTTAATGCCGTTTTTATCCCCAAGTACGGCGTTTTGGGCGCTGGAATCGGTACGGGCCTTGCCTGCGCGGTGATCGGCTTGGTGATGGTGTGGCGCTGCTGCATATCCAATAAAAGACTGGCTTTACCACGACGGGAAAGGGGATACTTCCAAGGGGATATTGTAAAGAAGGCGTTCTGGATCGGTGTGCCGGTTGCGGTGCAGGAGATCGCTATGAGCGGCGCTATGGTGGTATCCACCGCTATCATCGCCCCTTTGGGCTCGGTTGCCGTTGCCGCCAATTCTTTTGCGATCACGGCGGAAAGCCTGTGCTATATGCCTGGGTACGGCGTGGGTTCTGCGGCAACAACCTTGGTAGGAAGAAGCGTGGGCGCAGGGGAAATGAAGCTGGCAAAGCGGTATGGCAATATCTGTACAGCCATGGGTGGAATTTTTATGGGCGTTACAGGCCTTTTCATGGCGCTGATTTGCCCGGTGGTATTTTGGCTTCTGACCCCGGATCAGGAGGTTAGAGCTTTGGCGGCGCAGGTGTTGCGCATCGGACTGATTGCAGAACCGCTGTTCGGTGTTTCTATTGTGGCGGCAGGGGCGCTTCGGGGAACGGGGGATACCTTTGTTCCCAGCTTGATGAATTTAGGTAGTATTTGGATTGTTCGCATTGGCTTGGCGCTGGTATTGGTTAGCGCGTGGGGGTTGCACGGTATGTGGATCGCAATGGCGGTGGAACTGTGTGTCCGGGGAATGCTGATGCTGTACCGTCAGAGAACATCCCGCTTTTATCTCAATGGGTTTGCAAAATAGGGGCATTGGTTGGACGATGCAATTGGCAAGACCTCCATCATAGGTGCGTGTACGTAAGTAAACCAAAACAGGCTTGACCGGAGCAGTCAAGCCTGTTTTTTCTATGTGTAGAGTTTCGCTTTCACAGCGGTAATATGGGCGGGGGTTGTGCCGCAGCAACCGCCTAGGATGTTGGCGCCCATGACAGCGCAATCGGCAACGATCCCGGAAAATTCTGCCGGTTGCATGGGATAGATGGGGATGTTGTCCGGACCGATGACCGGGACACCGGCGTTGGGCTTGCATACCAGCGGTCCTTTTACGTACCGCCGCAGGCGGCTCACCAGACCGGCGGTCATGCTGTCTGCTGCCACACAGTTAAAACCAACGGCGCAGGCGCCTGCCTCTTCCAGTTCTTTCAAAACAGGCGCGGCATCCCGTCCGGAAAACAGACTTCCGTCGGACTGCATGGTGAAGGTGTACAAAACTGCCTCCGCGCCTTCCAGTTCCGCAGCGGTAAAAATCGCTTCTGCTTCTTGGGGGTACATCAAAGTCTCCGCTGCCAGCAGATCCGCGCCGCCTGCCAAAAGACCGCCGATCTGCACCCGGTAATTTTCCACCAGCAGGTCGAAATGCTTCGGGTCAAAGCTGTCGCAGAATGCCGCAAGGGTGGTTAAGTTGCCTGCAACCAGCGCATTGGGCGCGGCGGATTTGGTTAGCGCCACCAGTTGGGCGTTAATAGCCTCTGCCTGACGGTGCAGATTTACCCGTTCCAGGGCGATGGGCTGCGCCTGAAAAGTGGGGGCGTAGAGGATGTTGCTTCCGGCATTGGCATATTGCCGTTGCAGGGCGACAAGTTTATCTGGATTGGCAAGGATCCATTCCTCAGTGCAGCACCCCCGGGGCATACCGGCTTTTTGCAGATTGGACCCGGTGGCGCCGTCCAGCAGGACGGTTTTTTCAAAATAAGCAGAAAGCTCTGCCTTGGTCAGCATACAATCACTTCCTTTTTCCACCATTATAACCTATGCAGGAAAAAATGCAACATAGATTGACGAACTTTGGGGAATCTGTTAAAATGAGAAAAACATTGTAAGGAGAATCCATTATGAAAAAAACAGTTTTGAGAGATTACGCAAGACTCATTGTCCGCTGCGGCGTGAACGTTCAGAAAGATCAGGAAGTTCTGATCTATGCAGAACTGGATCAGCCGGAGTTTGTGAAGCTGGTGGTAGAGGAGGCCTATAAGGCAAAGGCCAAAAAGGTCACTGTGGAGTGGAATTACCAGCCTCTTGAAAAGCTTCATGTCCGTTACCAGTCTATTAAGACCATGGGCACTGTCACGGATTTTCAAAAGGCGCGCCAGCAGCATTATTGTGATACCATGCCTGCCCGCATCCATCTGATCTCCGAGGACCCGGACGGCTTGAAGGGTATGAATATGGAGAAGGTGGCAAAGGCACGGAAAATGAGCTACCCCATTTTGAAGCCCTATCTGGACCAAAGAGAGGGCAACCAGCAGTGGTGCATCGCGGCAGTGCCCGGCGCAGCATGGGCAAAGAAGGTGTTCCCCGGTGTCCGCACTTCCGTGGCCATTGAGAAACTGTGGGAAGCGATCCTGTACACTTCCCGTGTCACCGAAGATCCCATTGCCGCATGGGAGGCGCACAATGCCAATCTCCATGCCCGTTGCGCGTATCTTAACAGCCTTGGTATCGAAAAACTTCATTATACTGCCGATAACGGCACAGATCTGACCGTGGGCATGATCCCCGAAGCAGTATTCTGCGGCGGCAGCGAGGTATCCCGCCGCGGCATCTGCTTTAACCCCAATATCCCCTCTGAGGAGTGCTTTATCTCTCCCAAGCGGGGGGAAGCGGAGGGTATCGTATACTCCACCAAGCCCTTGTCCTATCAGGGACAGATCATCGACAACTTCTCCATCCGTTTTGAAAACGGCAAGGCAGTGGAGGCAAAGGCAGAGGTAGGCGAGGAACTGCTGAACACCATGATCTCCATGGACGAGGGCGCAGCTTATTTGGGCGAATGCGCCTTGGTGCCGGAGCAGAGCCCCATTGCCGAAAGCGGTCTGCTGTTCTATAATACCCTGTTTGATGAAAATGCCGCCTGCCATCTGGCGTTGGGTATGGGCTATGCCGATACCATCTACGATCATCACAATAAGACCTTGGAGGAGTGCCGGGCGCTGGGCATCAACGATTCCATGATCCATGAGGACTTTATGATCGGCTGCGCCAGCATGAATATTGATGCCATTACCCGCGATGGAAAGACCGTTCCCATCTTCCGGAAGGGCAATTGGGCATTTTAAGTGTAGATTTTCGAAAAAATTTCAAAAAAACACTTGCATTATGTGTTTAGCTGTGGTATGATATCCGGGCGATTAAGAAATTCTGGGGTTATTATGCCCCTTTACCCTATCAGAAAGAGGTGAACAACATGAAGGAAGGTATCCATCCCAATTACGAACAGACAACGATCCGCTGTGCTTGTGGCAACGTCTTTACGACCGGCTCCACTAAGAAGGACATCAAGGTTGAAATCTGCTCTAAGTGCCACCCTTTCTATACCGGCAAGCAGAAGCTGGTTGACACCGGTGGACGTGTTGACCGTTTCAACAAGAGATTCAATCTGAAATAAGATGTAAGTCCGTACTGCCTGTCGCAGTACGGACTTTTTCTTTCTTTTTGCAGATAATAGTTGTGTGTTTGCCGGAAACTGTGTTATAATATAAGGTAATGAAAAACGCGGGAGGTCCCATGGAACAGAATTTTGATGAAAATAAGCCGGAACGGGCAGTGTTGGTGGGTCTAAATGCTGATTGCTTTACCGCCCAGCAGACCGCCACCGACGAGACCTTGGAGGAATTGGAAGCTCTTTTGGAAACTGCCGGCGGTTTTTGCACCGGTAAGATCCTGCAAAACCGCCACGCCCCCGATGCCCACAGCTTTATCGGCGAGGGCAAAGCCCAGGAAGTAAAAATGCTGGCAGAGTTTACCGAGGCTACCATGGTAGTCTTTGATAATGAACTGTCGCCCGGTCATATCCGGGCGTTGGAGGAGATCCTGGGGGTCACCGTGCTGGATAGAAGCGCGCTGATTTTGGATATTTTCGCCCAGCGGGCAAAGACCCGGGAGGGTCGTTTGCAGGTGGAGCTTGCCCAGTATAAGTATTTGCTTCCCCGCTTGTCTGGCATGGGCAAGTCTTTGTCCCGACAGGGTGGCGGTATCGGCACCCGGGGTCCCGGTGAAACCAAGCTGGAATCTGATCGGCGGCATATCCGGGAACGGATCGCCCGTCTGCAATCGGAATTGGAGCAGGTGCGGCAGGTCCGGGGCGTTCAGCGGGAGCGTCGGCAGAAAAATTCCGTACCGGTGGTGGCCATCGTAGGCTATACCAACGCAGGTAAATCTACCTTGTTGAATCAACTGACCGATGCGGGGATCCCCGCCAATAACCGCCTGTTTGATACCTTGGATACCACCTCCCGCCAACTCACTGTTTCCGATAATCTGGACGTGATTTTGTCGGATACCGTGGGCTTTATCGCCAAGCTTCCCCACCATCTGGTGGATGCTTTCCGGGCTACCTTGGAGGAACTGGAATACGCAGATCTGCTGCTCCACGTCATTGACGCGTCCGACCCCGACCGGGAGGCGCACATTGCTGTGGTAGACGGTTTGATTGCTAAGCTTGCCAAGCCCGGCACCAAGGTGCTCCGGTGTTATAATAAGGCAGACTTGGTCAGCGCCGAGGATATTCCCGTGGGGCAGGATATTGTGAAGATCTCTGCCAAAAAGGGTTACGGTATGGAGCAGCTGCTGGAAGCCATCGAAACCGCTTTGGGGCACAGCCGTCATCACATTGTAGTGACCTTGCCGTATTCCATGGGTGGCATGGTGGATATTCTCCATTCCGGCGCACAGGTGTTAAATGTGGAATACACCGGCGAGGGTATTGTGGTGGAGACCATTGTGGATCCCATTCTTTATGGAAGATTGAAAGACTATATCACAAAGGAGTGTTAAGTCTTGGAGGAGTATCTGGTACCCACCGGCTTTGGTGAGGACGAATTTGTTGAGAAAAAGTCCAGATTTATCGGCAGAGTGTGGCCTGTGGAGACAGAGGAAGAGGCACTTGCCCATATACAGGCCATGAAAAAGCAGCACTATGATGCCACCCACAACTGCTGGGCGTACATTATTAAAGACGGCGCTGTGCGGTTTTCCGATGACGGCGAGCCCGGCGGCACTGCGGGAAATCCCATGATGCAGGTGCTGCAAAGAGAGAATCTGTTTAATGTCTGCTGCGTGGTCACCCGGTATTTTGGCGGTGTCCTTTTAGGGGCAGGCGGCTTGGTGCGCGCCTATACCAAGGGTGCCAAGATCGCTGTGGATGCAGCAGGTAAATCCATAAAACGGGTGTGGAGCGTACTGTACATACCCTGTCCTTATACTTTTTATGAGCGAATGAAGCTGGAAGTGGAAGCCTTCGGTGGCATCATCCGGGATACCCAGTTCGGCTCTGAGGTGGAGCTGGAAATTCTGGTGGCGCAAGGTGACAGCCAGCGCTTTTTGGATCGGATCACAGACATGACTTCCGGTAAGGTAGAGGGCATGGAAACAGGACTGGAATACCGGGCGTTCCCGGTGGGTGAGGGGTGAAAACCATGACAATACGGGAAGAATTGGAGGCTTTGGAGCATATCCAGCTGGATCCCAAAGCTGCATTTGCCAATGAGACCCGGGGCAGACTCCATCCGGAGGAACCCCGGGCAGAGGACGTGCGCACCGCCTTTCAGCGGGATACGGACAAGATTGTCCACAGTAAGGCGTTCCGCCGTTTGATGCATAAAACACAGGTATTTCTGCAACCGGAGGGTGACCATTACCGCACCCGCATGACCCACACCTTGGAGGTGACGAGGATCGCCCGGACCATCGCCAAGGCGTTGAAGCTTAACGAGGATCTGGCAGAAGCCATCGCCATGGGACACGATCTGGGACACACCCCCTTCGGTCACGCCGGTGAGGTGGCGCTGTCCGAAGCCATGGGAGAACCCTTCCGCCATAATGAGCAGAGTCTGCGGGTAGTAGATTTGTTGGAAAACGATGGCGAAGGACTGAATCTTACTTATGAAGTGCGTATGGGCATTCTGGGTCACACCGGTGACCGGATCCCGGAAACCATGGAGGGCAAAATTGTCCGCTGGGCAGACCGTATGGCGTATGTAAACCATGACATTGACGATGCCATTCGCGCCGGTATCCTGCAAAATACGGACATTCCCGCCACGGTGCTGAAAACCTTAGGCAGGACGCACTCTTCCCGGATCAACACCTTGGTTTGCAATATGATCACCACCTCCCGTGAGGCGGGTCAGATCATGCTGTCTCCGGCGGTTGAGAAGGCGCTGGACGAGCTGCGCAGCTTTATGTTCCGGCGGGTTTACCGGAATCCCGTTGCCAAGGCAGAAGAGGCAAAGGCCCGGGAAATGCTCAAACGGCTCTATGATTACTATTTCACCCATCCGGAGGCGTTGCCGGCGGATTTTCAGCCGCAAATGTCCTTGGAGGGCATGGAACGTACCGTCTGCGACTATATTGCCGGTATGACGGATAATTACGCGGTGGATAAATATACCGAACTTTTTATCCCCGCAGGGTGGCATATTCGGGGATAATGTGATATAATACAAGATAATTCTTGCAGAAAGGGGAGAATACCATGGCATTTCCGGCATCTTTTATTGATGAACTGGTGGCCCGCAATCCTATTGAGGATGTGGTGGGGCAGTATGTCCATTTGAAGCGCTCCGGCGCCAATCTGTTTGGTCTGTGCCCGTTTCACGGGGAGAAGACGGCTTCCTTTTCTGTTTCTCCCGATAAGGGAATCTGCTATTGCTTCGGTTGCCATAAGGGCGGCGGCGTTATCAATTTTATGATGGAGATCGAGGGTCTTAGCTACCCCGATGCGGTGCGCTCCCTTGCCAAACGGGCAGGTATGCAGGTGCCGGAGGATGAACAGTATGAAAGCCGTTATCGGGCGCAGGAACGCCTTTGGGCGCTCCATAAAGAAGCGGCACGCTTCTTCCACAGTCAGCTTTATGCACCCCAGGGACAGGCAGCTCTCAATTATGCTCTGGGCAGAGGCATGTCCAAGGGGATTCTCACCACCTTCGGCGTGGGCTATGCTCCGGATACGTGGGATACTCTGGTGAAAGCCATGCTTGCCAAGGGCTACACCCGGCAGGAACTGATCGACTCCGGTCTGGTGACGGTCTCCCAGAAAAATGGCAATCTGCTGGATCGGTTCCGTGATCGGCTGATGTTCCCCATTATTGACGTGCGGGGGAATGTGATCGCTTTCGGCGGCAGAACCCTTAAAAACGATAAGGAAACGGCAAAATACTTAAATTCCCCGGAGAGCCTTATTTTCAATAAGCGTAAGAATCTTTTTGGTCTGAATCTTGCCAAAAAGAGCAAGGAAAACAGTTTGATTCTGGTGGAGGGCAACATTGACGTGGTGGCGCTGCACCAGTATGGCTTTGATAATGCGGTGGCATCCTTGGGTACATCTCTTACTGAGGAGCAGGCTGCTTTGATCACCCGTTATGCCGAGCAGGTCATCTTGCTCTACGACGGTGATGCTGCCGGTCAGAATGCCGCCCAGCGGGCGATCCCCATTTTGGAAAAGGCGGGATTGCAGGTGCGGGTGCTGCAAATGCGGGATGCCAAAGACCCGGATGAATTTTTGAAAAAATTCGGCGCGGATAAGTTTAAACTGCTTTTGCAGGAGTGCGCCAATCGGGTGGAATATCAGTTAAACGCCATTCGCAGCAAGTACGACTTGCGGACAGATGACCAGAAGATCCGTTATGTGCAGGAGGCGGCGGAGCTGATCTGTACGTTGGACAGTTCCGTGAAACGGGAGGTCTACGGCGGTCGCGTGGCGGAATCCGCGGGGATCACCCCGGAGGCCATGAAAATGGAGGTGGACAAAGCCTTCAAGCGGCGGATAAGCCGGGAAAAGAAGAAACAGGAGCAGATGGATCTGGCGCCGGTGAAGGCCTTGCAGCCCAAGGACCGTTCCATTCGCTATGACAATATGAAATCCGCCCTGGCGGAGGAGACGGTGATCGGGCAGATCCTGCGGGAATCAGCGCTAATGGATATATGCCAAAGCCTGACGGGGGATCAGTTCTCCGTAGCGCTACTGGGCAGAGTCTATGACCAACTGAAAGACCGGCATAGTCACGGACGGGAGGTTTCCCTGAGCGTGTTAGAGGATCTGACACCGGAGGAGGCATCCCATCTGGCAGGTATCTGCCAAAAGCAATCCGGTCCTGTGAATGAAACCGCCCTGCGGGATTGCGTTAAGATCATTCTGTCTCAGCAGCAGAGCCGGAACGTCAGTAATGATGATGACCTGCTGGCGCTGCGGAATAAGTTCAAGGAAAGCAAAGGAACAAGGGCATGACCTTACTGGAAGAACAGGAGATATCCGTCACCCACGGAGAGGACGAGCTGCACCAGTATTTGCAGCAGATCCGCACCATTCCCCGCCTGACACCTGCGGAAGAAAGGGCGCTTGCCAAGCAGTGCGCCGCCGGAAATGAAGAGGCGATCCGCAAAATGGTGGCAGCCAATTTGCGTCTTGTGGTGTCTGTGGCGAGGGAGTATGCAGGCCGTGGCGTGCCGCTTTTGGACTTGGTGCAGGAGGGCAGTATCGGTCTTTTGATTGCTGCGAAGAAATTTGATTATACCCTGGATTACCGTTTTTCTACTTATGCTACCAAGTGGATCCGGCAGGGCATCGGCCGCTGTATCTTAAATTGCGGCGGGCTGATCCGCGTACCGGTACATACCGCGGAGCGGATCCGCAAGGTGCTTGCCGCCCGGACTGCTTTGCAGCAGACACTGGAACGGGAACCGGAATTGGAAGAGGTTGCCGAAAAATGCGGCATATCTTCCAAGAAAGTGAAAGAATACCTGTCTTTGGTGCCGGAGATCTGTTCTCTGGATGCTCCCGCCGGGGAGGAGGGCAGTCTGCAACTGCTATTGGAGGATATGCACACCCCCCAACCCCAAGAGGAATTGATCCGCCGGGAGTTGGAGCATACCATGGACGCCCTTTTGGGGCAATTGCCGCAAAGGCAGAGACTGCTGCTCAGATTGCGGTTCGGTATGGAGGATGGCACTTGCTATTCCTTGGAGGCCATCGGAAAAGTTTTGGAGGTCTCCAAGGAGCGCGCCCGGCAGTTGGAGCGGCAGGCGATGGACAAGCTGCGCCGATTAGGCGTGGAGCTTGGATTGGAGGATTTTTTGGCGTGATGGAATTTACATTTGAACAGACCCCTTGGGAGCTGACGGTCAGCGCCTTAAAACCCGGGGACAGTTTATCTGCTGCCCGGTGTCTGGCGCTGTTGGAGGATGACTCCCAGGAGGATGCGGAGGATGCGCTCCTTATCTTGGAGGAACGGGGAATTACTTTGGATATTTCCGATCTGCCCATAGATGGCGGCAGCGGAGAAGCGGCAGTGCGGCTGCGGCAGGAGCAGCAATTGGCGCGATCCGGCAATCTCCCGGCAGGGTTGGAGGAAAATGATCCCCTCCGGCTGTATTTGGAGGAACTGGCGGCAATGCCGAACATGGACAAAGCCGAATTGATCCAACGATATCTTTCTGGTGATGAAAGTGTTGCTGCTCAGTTGGTGGACGGCTACCTGCCTTTGGTGGTGGAGCGCGCCTGCGCTATGACCGGTCGGGGCGTGCTGCTGATGGATCTGATTCAGGAGGGAAGCCTTGGTTTGTGGCAGGGAATCCTGAACTACACCCAGGGCGATTTTGAAACCCATATTCTGTGGTGGATCGACCAGTATCTGAATAAAACCGCGCTGCTCCAAGCCCACTGCGGAGAAGTTGGTGAAAAGCTTCGCCGGGGCATGGCAGATTACCGGGATGCAGACCGGCAGCTGCTGGCAGATTTGGGAAGAAACCCCACCTTGGAGGAGATCGCTGCGGCGATCCACGTAACGCCGGAGGATGCGGCGGTGTATGCAACCATGCTGAATCAGGCGCGGGTGCGTCGGCAGGCGGATGAACTGATGACGCCGAAGCCCAAAACCGATGACGATGAACAGGCGGTGGAAAATACCGCATATTTCCAGACTCGCCAGCGGATCCTCTCCATGCTTTCTGCTTTGACGGAACAGGAGAGCAAGCTGCTCACCCTGCGGTTTGGTTTGGAGGGTGGACTGCCCATGGATCCTGCCCAGGCAGGAACGGCTTTGGGTCTGACATCGGATGAAGTGATAGAAATAGAAACTGCTGCGCTGGAAAAATTGCGGCAGCAGGAACAATGAGGAGGAAACATCATGGCAAAGACTTATGCAATTGCAATTGACGGACCTGCCGGCGCAGGCAAAAGTACCATTGCCAAGCGCCTTGCTAAGGAATTGGGCTATTATTATGTGGATACCGGCGCGATTTACCGCACCGTGGCATACTTTCTGGACCTGCTGGGCGTCAGTCCCAAGGATGCTGACGGCGTGGAGAGGTATATTGACGAACTGACCATTGAAATTACCTATGATGAAGAGGGCAAGCAGCACATGCTGATGAACGGCATGGATGTGACCGGTGAGATCCGCACCCAGGACATCTCCCAGAAGGCAAGTCTGGTCTCCGCTCACGCGGTGGTGCGGGAGGTCCTCCTGGATATGCAGCGGGATGTGGCAAAGGTACACAATGTGATCATGGACGGACGGGATATCGGTACTGTGGTTCTGCCCAAGGCGGATGTGAAGATCTTCCTCACCGCTACCCCCGAGGTCCGGGCGAAGCGCCGCTACGATGAGCTGATCGCCAAGGGTCAGCAGGCAGAGTATGAGGTGGTGCTCAAAGAGATCATTCAGCGGGACTATCAGGATACCCACCGGGAGATCGCGCCTTTGAAAATGGCACGGGATTCCGTAAAACTGGATACTTCCGAATTGGATATCGAAGGCGTGATTGCTGAAATGCGCAGAATCATCGGGGAGAAGATCCCCCTATGAGCATCCGTGTGGCAGAGAGCGCCGGTTTTTGCTTCGGTGTCAACCGGGCAGTGGAACTGGTGGAGCAGGCGGCGGCAGAGGGGAAACAGGTGTGTACCTTAGGTCCAATCATCCATAACCGCCATGCGGTGGAGCGATTCCGGCAAATGGGTGTCCAGGTAATTGATACCCCGGAGGATGCCCAGCCCGGCCAGACCGTCATTATCCGTTCCCACGGGGTGACCCGGGCAGTGCAGGAGGCCTTGGAAGCGCGGCAGGTGCAGGTGGTGGATGCTACCTGCCCCTTTGTAAAGCGCATTCATGGCATTGTCAGCCGCGCCGAGGGGGAGGGCAGACTCCCCGTGATTATCGGCACCCGATCCCACCCGGAGGTGGAAGGCATCGCCGGTTGGTGTACTAGCTGCAAAATTTTTGAAAATGCCCAGGAGTTGGAAAATTGGGCAAATTCCGGGGAAATCCCCCTGGATTTTCCCATCAGCATGGTCTGCCAGACCACTTCCACGGAATCTTTGTGGAAATCCTGCGAAATTTTTGCAAAAAAGGTGTTTACTAATCTAAAAATTTTTGATACAATATGCAAAGCTACTGAATTCCGACAGAGCGAAGCGGCAACATTAAGTAAGACTTGCCAGGCCATGGTCGTTGTAGGTGACACCCACTCTTCCAACACAGGCCGCCTTGCGATGATCTGTCGGGAACACTGCCGGCGGGTGGTTCTGGTGGATAACGCATCAGAACTGGATCCTGCATTTTTCCGGGGTGTAAGTGATGTTGGAATCACGGCCGGTGCATCCACACCGGCGTGGATTATAAAGGAGGTCAACAAGACTATGAGCGAAATTACGAATGTTGAGACTGTACAGGAGGAGAACTTCGAGGAACTTCTTGAACAGTCCATCAAGACTTTAAATACAGGAGATAAGGTTATCGGTATCGTTACCGGTATTGGCACCACCGAAGTCCAGATCGATCTGGGCACCAAGCACGCCGGTTATATTCCGTATGATGAAGTCAGCAACGATCCTTCCGTAAAGCCGGAGGATATCCTGCACGTAGGCGACGAGATCGAAGTGTTCGTTGTCCGTGTCAACGATCAGGAAGGTACCTGCCAGCTGTCCAAGAAGAAGCTGGATGGCATGAAGGTGTGGGACGACATGGCTGTCTGGTGTGAAGAAAAGGCCACTGTGGAAGGCACCATCACCGAAGAGAACAAGGGTGGTCTGGTTGCCAATGTGAAGGGCATCCGTGTGTTTATCCCCGCTTCCCAGTCCGGCATCGCCAAGGGCGGTGACATGGCTGCGCTGGTGGGTCAGACTACTCAGTTGAAGATCACTGAGGTCAATCGTGCACGCCGCCGTGTAATCGGTTCTATCCGCGCTGTTTCTTCCGAGACCCGTAAGGCCGCCCAGGAGAAGATCTGGAACGAGATCGAAGTGGGCGCTAAGTACCACGGTGTTGTCAAGTCCTTGACTTCTTACGGTGCATTTGTGGACATCGGCGGTGTGGATGGTATGGTTCACGTTTCCGAGCTGAGCTGGAACCGCATCAAGACCCCCGCAGAGGTGATTAAGGTTGGCGATGAGATCGACGTTTATGTCATCTCCTTTGACCCCGAAAAGCGCAAGATCTCTCTGGGCTACAAGACCGCTGAGATGAATCCCTGGAATCAGTTCATGACCACCTACAACATCGGCGATGTTGTGGATGCCAAGATCGTTAAGCTGATGACCTTTGGTGCATTTGCTGAAATCATTCCCGGTGTTGATGGCTTGATCCACATTTCTCAGATCGCTAACAAGCGCATTGGCAAGCCCGAGGATGTGCTGGCAGAGGGTCAGCAGGTTCAGGTGAAGATCACCGATGTGGACGCTGAGAATAAGCGCATCTCCCTGTCTATCCGCGCTCTGTTGGAAACTGCTGAGGAAGCAGAAGAGATCGCAGAAGAGGCTGAATAAACATTACATACCGGGACCGGTTTACCGGTCCCGGTATTCTTATAAGGAGAAAGATATGGTAAAACACATTGTGCTGTATACCCTCAAAGAGGGGGTAGATAAAAAGGAAGCGGTGTCCATCATCAAGGCGCAGCTGGAACCGCTGGTGGGTGTGATCCCCGGACTTACCCACATGGAGATCCGCGCTGCTTACCAAGGCGGTATGGATTATGCGCTGTACTCGGAGTTTGATTCTCGGGATGCGTTGGCAAATTATGCCTCTCACCCTGCCCATCTGGCAGCCAAGGAGCATTTCTGGCATTTTCTGGATACCCGCGTCTGCGCGGACTACGAACTGTGAGGTAAGGAAAGATGAAAGCAATTGTAACGGTAATTGGTCAGGACCGGGTGGGCATTATTGCCGGCGTGTGTGCAGAGCTAGCTGCCTTTCATATAAACGTATTGGACATCAGTCAGACCGTTATGCAGGGCTATTTCACCATGATGATGGTCGTAGACGTGTCTAAGTGCTCCTGCCCCTTGGCAGAGCTTGCCCAGAAGCTGGAAGAAAAGGGCAAGCAGGAGGGTCTATCCATTCGTTTGCAGCGGGAAGAGATTTTCCAGGCTATGCACAGAGTGTAAGCAGAGGGTAGAATATGTTGGATTTTAAGGATATATTAGCTACCCAGGACATGATCGACAAGCGGCATTTGGACATTCGTACCATCACCATGGGCATTTCTCTTTTGGATTGCGCCCATGAGGATGTGAATGTATGCGCCCAGCGAATCTACGATAAGATTACCCGCCGGGCAGAAAATCTTGTGAAGGTCGGTCAGGATATTGAGTGGGAATTTGGTATTCCCATCGTAAATAAGCGCATTTCTGTCACCCCCATTGCGCTGGTGGGCAATGCCTGTAAGACCGATTCTTATGTACCCCTGGCTATGGCGATGGACCGGGCGGCAAAGGAATGCGGTGTGAATTTTATCGGCGGATTTTCCGCGTTGGTGCAGAAAGGCGCTACCCGAGGCGACCTGATCCTTATGGATTCCATTCCCGAAGCTATGGAAGCTACGGAGTTGGTCTGTTCCAGTGTGAATGTAGGCTCTACCAAGGCGGGTATCAATATGGATGCCGTCGCCAAAATGGGAAAGATTATTAAGAAAACTGCGGAACTGACCGCAGCCAATGACGGTTTGGGCTGCGCTAAGCTGGTTGTTTTTGCCAATGCGGTGGAGGATAACCCTTTTATGGCAGGCGCCTTCCACGGCGTGGGCGAACCGGAGTGCGAACTGAATGTAGGCGTTTCCGGCCCCGGTGTTGTGTACCATGCTCTGCAAAGTGTCAAGGGACAGCCTTTTGATGTGGTGGCGGAGACCATTAAGAAAACCGCCTTCCGCATTACCCGTATGGGTCAGATGGTGGGCGTGGAAGCCGGTAAGCGACTGGACGTACCCTTTGGCATCGTGGACCTGAGTCTTGCCCCCACACCTGCGGTGGGCGACTCCGTTGCACGTATATTGGAAGAAATGGGTTTGGAGGTCTGCGGCACCCATGGTACTACCGCAGCGCTGGCAATGCTCAATGACGCGGTGAAAAAGGGCGGCGTGATGGCAAGCAATCACGTGGGCGGCCTGTCCGGCGCATTTATCCCTGTGTCTGAGGACGAGGGCATGATCGCGGCGGCGGAGTCCGGCGTGCTGACACTGGATAAGCTGGAAGCCATGACCTGCGTTTGCTCCGTGGGCTTGGATATGATCGCAGTCCCCGGCGATACCAGCGCCGCTACCATTTCTGCCATTATTGCAGACGAGGCGGCTATCGGTATGGTCAATTCCAAGACCACCGCCGTCCGTATCATTCCCGCCCCCGGTAAGACTGTGGGCGACAGGGTGGAGATGGGCGGATTGCTGGGCAGCGCCCCTGTGATGCCGGTGCATCCCGAGTCCTCTGCGGACTTTATTGCCCGTGGCGGCCGTATCCCTGCGCCAATGCAGAGTTTGAAAAACTAATTTCTTTGTCATTGCAAGGGCGCTTGCGCCCGCGGCAATCTCCAACAAGATGTAGGGGCGAGCATTGCTCGTCCGCAAAAAAAGCGTGCAACGGTTGTTGCACGCTTTTTGTCATATTACAGATTCTCCATCACAGCCTTGATTCTCGCTACCGTTCTGTCGTAACCCAGAATCTGCATCACGGTATATAGATCAGGAGAATTGGTCTTACCGGTGACTGCCTGCCGGATAAAGGTGGATATATCGGCAACAGTGCCGGGGAAGGCGGCGGGGTCTGCCTTGTAGGCCTTCATGTCGGTGGTGAAGCCCATCTCCTCGGTGATTGCCTTGACCTTGTCAAACCAAACCCCGGAGTCATCAGCAATGTCAAACTTCTCCAAGAACTTGGAAAGGGCAGTCTTAACCACCTCTTTGGAGAACTTCTCATCAAATACCGGCGCTTCCAGATATTCGTCGTAGAAGAAACCCATGTAAGGCTTGGCTTCTTTCCACACGGCGATGTCCTTTCTGGGCTTTTTGCCACCGCGACCGATGGCTAGGATCGCCTTGGCATAGTCCGGGTCAACGGTAAGCTTTTCAGCAAATGCGCTGTCAAATTCTTTTGCCCATTCTGCAAGCAAATTGTAGACCTTTTCCGCATCCATCATAGCGATGACATTCTTGGAAACGTCCGTTAGCTTGGCATAGTCAAAGAGGTTACCGGCAGGATTCAGCTTCTTGGCGCTGAACTTAAATTCCGTTGCCGGGGCGGTGGGATTGGCGCGACGCCAGTCTTCATAGTTGGAGTTGAGCAGGGTCATGATGTATTCATAAACCGCCTCCACCGGGAAGCCCTCCGCCTTGTAGAAGGTCAGCGCCAACTCCGGATCTTTCCGCTTGGAGAGCTTGCGCTTGGAAGTACCATCCATCTTCATCAACGGTCCGATGTGGACATACTTGGGCAGTTTGAAGTCCAGTGCCTTGAACAGTTGAATGTGGAAGGGGAGCGTTGCCATCCACTCATCACCACGGACTACGTGGGTGGTACGCATGAGATGATCGTCCACCGCGTGGGCAAAGTGATAGGTGGGGATTCCGTCGGATTTCAGCAGTACATGGTCGATGTCGTTTTCGGTGATGGTCAGCTTGCCCTTTACCACATCGTCAAACTTAAACTGGTTTTCAATAGAACCCTCACTGCGGAAACGCAAAACCCAAGGCTTGCCTGCATCCAGTTGAGCCTTTACATCCGCAATAGAGCGGTCACGCCAGATGGCGTACTTACCGTAATAACCGAAGTTTTCCTTGCTTGCCTCCTGCTGTTCCCGCATGGCGGTCAGTTCCTCTTCCGTGCAGAAGCAGGGGTAGGCTTTGCCCTCGGCTACCAGTTTTTTTGCAAAAACGTGGTACAGTGCGGCGCGTTGCCGCTGCCGGTAAGGACCGTAATCGCCAAAGTCACCGCTGTGGGCAGCGCCTTCGTCAAATTCAATGCCGTAGTGTTTCAGAGTGTCGATAAGCACTTCCACCGCGCCGGCAACCTCCCGCTTGGCATCGGTGTCTTCTACACGCAAAAACAGTATGCCACCGCTCTGGTGGGCCATACGTTCAGAGATTAAGCCCTGCACCAGATTGCCTAAGTGGACAAAGCCGGTGGGGGAGGGGGCCATACGGGTGATCACCGCGCCCTCGGGGCAGTCCCGGAGGGGGAATTTTTCTTCCAGCATTTCCGGCGTGTCGGTCACGTTGGGAAACAATAAATCAGCGAATACCTGATAATCCATCGTCTATACCTCTTATTTGTTCATTTGATCTAAAATGTACTGGATAAACACCTTGGGAGTGATTTCAAGGGAATCCTCGTCAATGATCAGCTTTTCATTGTGCAAAGGGATGTACTCCGTACCCGGTTGGGTAACACCCAGATTGAACAGGCAACCGGGCTTGTGCTCTAAGTAATAGGCGAAATCCTCTGCGCCCATACTTTCACCCTTCGGCAGAACATTTTCTGCTCCCACGATTGCAGCGGCAGCAGCCTCAACCCGATCACAAACGGTCAGATCATTATGCAGCGCAGGGGAGAATTTCAGGGGCTCTATTTCTGCCCTGCCACCCATATCCGCAGCCACACTGTTTGCGATTTGCTGAATCCTCTCGTAAATGTGGTTGTTTAAAGGGGTGCTCTGGGTGCGAATGGAGAAACTCATTTCCACGTGGTCGCAAACGATGTTGTTTACATTGCCGCCGTGAATGGTCCCCACACCAATCACAATCTTCTCTAAGGGGTTTAGCTCCCGCGCCCGCATGAATTGCACATCGTTATACACCCGTACTGCCATTGCGATGGCATCCACACCACTTTGGGGGGAAGCCACATGACTGGCCTTTCCATACAGATGCAGGTTAAAACCACGGCTGCAAGCGCTGTCGCAGGTGCGGTTGATGCTGATTTGACCTGTGGGCAGACCCGGTCGGATATGGCAGCCAATGATCTCATCCACCTGCTCCATAAAACCGTCGTCGCAAATACTCTTTGCGCCGCCCAAAATTTCCTCAGCAGACTGGAAAACAAATTTCACACAACAGTGAATATCCTTTTCCATAGCTTTTAATTGCTTGGCGGTGCCCAGCAGCATAGCCGCGTGGCAATCATGACCGCAGGCATGCATCTTGCCGGGATGCACAGAGGAAAATTCCAGACCGGTATTTTCCTGAATGGGCAATGCGTCAAAATCCGCCCGAATGGCGATGGTTTTATTACCAACACCCTCGTTCAGTGTGGCGATGATGCAGGACTTGCCGATCTTGTCAGTGTAGGGAATACCGATTGCATCCAGCTCCCGGCAAATAACGGCCATAGACTTCTCTAAATCAAAACCGATTTCCGGAATTTGGTGCAGTTCTCGGCGTATTCTAACGATGTAGTCCTGATCTACCTGCATAGCAAACACTCCTTTGCAAATTCTCACAATATTATACCATGGGCAACGGGGAAAAGTCAATTTCTCATTGCCTTTTTGTGTAGGATATGGTAACATACAAGGAACTTATGGAAACGAGGCGAATGAAATGGAAGAAGCAGCAAAAAAAAGAATGTTATCCGGAATCCAACCCAGCGGCGACTTGCATCTGGGCAATTATTTAGGCGCTATTAAGAATTGGAGCAGCCGGGCGGAGCAGTATGAGTGCTTCTATTTTATGGCGGATATGCATACCATTACTGTCCGGCAGACCCCCGCTGACCTGCGCCGTCGTACCTTAGAGCAGCTGGCGCAGTATATTGCCTGCGGTCTGGATCCGGAGAAGAATACCCTGTTCGTCCAGAGTCATGTCCATCAGCATGCGGAGCTGGGCTGGGTGCTCAACTGCTACACCATGTTTGGCGAGCTGAGCCGTATGACCCAGTTTAAGGATAAGTCTGCCAAGAATGCAGAGAATATCAACGGCGGTCTGTTTACCTATCCTGCCTTGATGGCAGCGGATATTTTGCTGTACCAGCCGGATCTGGTGCCGGTGGGTCACGATCAGAAGCAGCATTGTGAGCTGACCCGGGATGTTGCCCAGCGGTTCAACAGTATCTACGGTGATGTGTTTAAGATCCCCGAGCCTTACATTCCCGAGACCGGCGCAAGAGTGATGAGTCTGAACGCCCCCGACAGCAAGATGAGTAAATCCATGCCCGAGGGTTGCGTATTCCTGATGGAGCGGCCGGAGGATATCCAACGGAAGTTCAAGCGTGCAATTACTGACTCTGATACGGAAAATTGCGTCCGTTTTGACCCGGAAAACAAGCCCGGCGTGGCAAATCTCATGAGCATCTATTCCGCAGTTACCGACAAGTCCTTTGAAGAAATTGAAACGGAGTTTGCAGGTCAGGGCTACGGCGCATTCAAGCCTAAGGTAGGCGAGGCGGTCATCGAGACCCTCCGTCCCATTCGGGAAGAGGCAAGCCGCCTGTTGAAGGATAAGGCATACTTGGAGAGTGTCTACCGTAACGGCGCGGAGCGTGCTTCCTATGAGGCGGAAAAGACCCTGCGTAAGGTTTATAAGAAAATCGGATTTTTGGCAAGATAAGCGGGTAATTGTATGAAAGCTTGGCAACATTTTAAAACCATTACCAAGCACCGTTTTTTGGTGATGGAGGGTTGTTTCCGGGTGGGGCTTTATTGGCAGGGACTGACCCATGATCTGTCCAAATATTCCCCTACGGAGTTTCTCACCGGCGCAAAGTTTTACCAAGGCAATCGCAGTCCCAACACCGCGGAGCGGGAAGTCAAGGGGTACAGCGAGGCGTGGATGCACCATAAGGGTCGTAACCGCCACCATTATGAGTATTGGACGGATCTGAGCTTAGAGACCAAGAAGTACGAATCCTTCCCTATGCCCAGAAAATATTTGGTGGAAATGGTTATGGATCGCCGGGCTGCCTGTATGACCTACCAGGGTAAGAATTATACCGCCGGCGCTGCGTTAAAGTATTTACGCAACAGCATTGAAAAGAACCGGATGCACCCGCAGACCCGGCAGGAATTGGATTACCTGCTGGAAATGCTCAGCATAAAAGGGGAGAAGGAGACTTTTCGCTATATTAAACGCCATGTTTTGCAGGGAAAACCGTTCCCGTGGGAGAGTGTTGAATAGTTTTGCCGGATTGGGAAATGCTATAAAAGAAACGGAGAGAAAATGGAAAAAAGTGCTTGACTTTTTTTATATTCTGCGTATAATAAATCTCGTCCGTGTGATAGAGGATTAGTGTAACGGTAGCACACCGGACTCTGACTCCGTTTGCGGGGGTTCGAATCCCTCATCCTCTGCCAGAAAAGAACCCACATTTGTCTACGACAAGTGTGGGTTCTTTTCAACTAAATCCGTCCTTGCGGACGGGATAAATCCACCCCGGTGGATTTAAATTCATCTGAGGAAAACCGAAGATTTCATCTTGTGTCAGCAAGGATTTTATTTTCTGCGAGAATTCGAATTCATACTGCAAACCGGCAAAAATATCTTTTTTGCAGAGGCCAAAGAACCCGAAGGCACACGGGCGCTACTTCACATTTTATATAGCAAATCCAAAATTTGATGGATGTTCTTTTTTCCAAAGGAAACACCTTCATCATTGATCACCATACATGGTACGCTCATTACCTTGTATTGATTTTTCAAGCTATCAAAATGAAGAATGTCATACACGTGAGCGGTAACATTTGGATTGGCTGCGGCAATTCGCTGTGCCGCCACTACCAGATCAGGGCACATAGTGCAAGACAGCGTGACCAGAATTTTTATATCTGTTTTATTCGTAATGGCTGCGATCTGTTCCCGGGTGGCTTCATCCAGAGCCTGTCCGGGGCCTGCGGCGTTGTAAAGCCCCAACACAAAGGAAGTAAACTCATGGCCACTGGGAACGCCATGGAAGGCAAGACCTGTGGGCGTGCCATTTGCTTGGCATACTTCCACGCAGGGGGCAAAGGTTGCTTGCCCCTGTCTGTCACATACATCCAGTTCCAGCTTGTCAGAAAGTGCAACAAGCGCGGATATGAAGCTTTCCAATTCGGCTGAAATCGGACGCTTGTCCAGATAGAGTTTCAGCAGAAGCGGTTTTTCCATTCGATTGAATATACTATCCAACTGCTGTCGCATTTCTGCTGTAAACAGTTCGCCGGATTCTGCGGTTTTCTGCGGTTGGGCCGTGACAGTTGTACTCTCTTTTGGTGAAGGAGCAGCGGCACGCAGGCCCGTCTTTCGGTGTATTGCAGCCACATACTTTTCCAGTTCTGTTGCGGCTAACGCACCGTCGCTGGTGGCTGTCACCACCTGCCGCAAGGGCTTGATGCATACATCACCTGCCGCATAAACGCCCTCTGCGCTGGTCTTCTGGGATGCGTCGGTGACGATATACCCTTGCTCATTCAGTTCCACGATTCCCTTGACCGCTTCTGTTGCCGGAGCGTATCCGGCAAACACAAAGACACCAAAGGATTCTTCGCTCTTATACTCCGTCACCTCTCCGGTGGCGGTGTTTTTGTATCGGGCATAGGTTAGCCCGTTGTCACCGGACACTTCTTCCATTACGGTATTGGTCAGCACGGTGATCTTCTCGTGGTTCTTCGCCTGATCGGCAACGGATGCGGCGCAGGAGAAGTCATCTTTGCGAACAAGAATCGTCACATGACGGGCGAATTTCGTTAAGAATACACTTTCTTCCGCTGCTGCGTACCCACCGCCGACAACAAAGATTTCTTTCCCTGTAAAGAATTCTCCGTCACAGGTGGCACAGTAAGCAACGCCTCGACCTTTGTGTTCTTCTTCGCCTTTGAAGCCAACTGTTCTGGGATGTGCGCCGGTTGCCAGCAGAATACCAAAGCAGCGGTAGTCTCCCTTGCCTGTATGCACAGTCTTGATGTCACCGTTAAGGTCAAAACCCGTGGCTTCCGTCAATAGGAATTCCGCACCGAAGTGTTCCGCCTGTTGCTGAATGGTATCCGTCAAGGCTTTGCCGCTGGTTTTGGCAATGCCGGGATAGTTTACCACCTCGTGGGTAATGGCAATCTGCCCGCCAAACTGCTCCTTCTCCAAAGTCAATACCCGATACTTTGCCCGGGCAAGATATAGGGCGGCGGTAAGCCCCGCAGGGCCACCGCCGACAATAATTACATCATACAGATTGTCCATCAAAGCTGACCCACCAGATCCAAACTGGGTTTCAACGTCTCGGCACCGGGTTTCCAGTTTGCAGGACACACCTGATCGCCGTGGGCATGGACAAACTGGCAGGCCTGCACTTTCCGCAGCAGTTCTTCTGCGTTTCTGCCCACATTGCCGGCAGTCACCTCATAACCCACGATCTTACCCTCGGGATTGATGATAAAGGTACCGCGCTCGGCAAGTCCGTCTGCCTCGATCAGCACCTCAAAATCCTTGGAGATGCTGTGGGTAGGGTCTGCCAACATAGGATAATTGATCTTCCGGATCCGCTCGGATGCATCGTGCCATGCTTTGTGGACAAAATGGGTATCGGTAGATACGGAATACACCTCACAGCCGATGGATCTAAACTGCTCGTACTTGTCCGCCAAGTCCTCCAATTCTGTGGGACACACAAAGGTAAAGTCCGCAGGATAGAAGAAAAAGACGCTCCACTTGCCAAGAATGTCTTCTTTGCTTACAAACTTAAAATCATGTTCGTGATAGGCATAGGTGCGAAAATCGGAAATTTCTTTGTTGATCATAGACATGCTTACTTCCTCCATAAATCGTGTTGATTACAAAATGCGTACACTGCCCGGACTTCATCCCCATCACAGATAGAAAACTTCGCTTTTGGCTTATCGTCCGGGTCAAGATGAGCATACTGTATACCGTGTTCCGTTTCCAGGCACACCCATTCAATATAGTGTTCCTGAGTCATAGGGTGCTCAACAGAGCCTACTGTTACATGAACGGTATTCCCCTCCACCCGGTATACCGGGATGTGTTTCTCTCCGGATGCTTCTGTTGTGCCCGGAACCAGTTCTTGCATTTGCTCGCCACAGCAGTAGATGGGAACGCCCTTATCCCGAATTACAGCTACAATATTTTCGCAATGCCGACAAATTAAAAACTTCTGTTTCATATTTGATCCCTCCTGTGAAAAGTGTGTCCCAAATAAACAGCGATAATGCATAAAAGTTTGGACATACTACAACCAAAAGGGAGTGAAATGATGGAACACAGCGTTTCTTATAAAAAAGGATTTATTCCATATGCATTAGCCGCTCTTTTGATCGGTCTGGTGGGCGGATTTTCCACAGTTTTAGGGCCTGCCTTCGTGCAAGATATCGGCATTGCTTATAACAACACCACGTGGACGGTTTTGGCACAGGCCATATCCACCGCCGCTTTTGCGCCGATACTCGGCAAGGTTGGCGATGTGATTGGCCGTAGAAAGACACTGTTATTGGGTATTGCGGTATATACCTTGGGTAACATCTTGTCTGCTCTGGCAAACGCCCTTGCGTTTATGATGGTTGCCCGCTTTGTCGTGGGTATCGGCACAGCAGCGATGGGTCCTGTGATCCTTGCTTATATCGCAACGGAATTCCCCCCGCAAAGAATCGCAAAAGGCTTTTCGCTGTATATGCTTCTTTCCAGTGCGTCGGTGATCATTGGCCCTACGATTGGCGGTCTAATCGTTTCCTCCTACGGATGGCGCACCATGCTGTGGGTATGTGTTGCTATTTGCGCCGGTATTTTTGCCGCCTGTACCTTTACTTCCCGCAATCAAGTCTCCGCGAAAAAACCACTACAAGACTTTGATGTGTCCGGCGCTTTTATGATTCTGATCTTTTTTAGTCTGCTGCTGTGTGTCCCCTCTTTTGGGCAAAACTTCGGTTGGACATCCACACCATTTCTCATTGTGCTGATTTTTGCAATTATCAGTCTGGTTGGCCTTGCCCTTGCGGAAAGAAAAAGCCCCCATCCAATTCTTTCGGGTAGTTTTATCAAGCGCCGCGCTTTTGTTCTCAGTGTCATTGCATTGTTTCTCACACAGGGATTGATGCAGGCGAATATGACCAACACAATTGTTTTTGTTAATTACACCCAGCCAAATAACACCGCAATTTCCGGCTATGCGATTTCTGTGATGTATATGGGTATGTCTCTGGGTGCGGTTGCTTTGGGGTCGTTGGCAGACAGATTTGATCCAAAACGGATCCTTATAGGTTCTTTCCTATTGACCGGAATTGGGTGTGGACTCCTGCTGCTGTTTACAGAGACCACCTCTGTGCTGTTGCTGATGGCTTCTCTTGGTGTTCTAGGCTTTGGTCTTGGCGGAAACGGAACCATCTTTATGAAAGTCGTCCTTTCCGGATTGACACCACAGGAAGCAGGTGCAGGCACAGGTACCTACGGTCTGTTTCGAGATCTGACTGCACCTTTTGGTGTGGCCGTGTTTGTCCCGTTGTTTACCAATCAGATTACAGGAAGAATTGCCGCAGGCACGGCAGAACCTGCGGCAGCGGTAGCCTCGATTCATTTTCTGGCGATAGCAGAGATCTTGTGCGTGGCATTGGGTGTCGCTGCGGTTGCCCTCCTACCAAAACAAAAAGTTACAAAGGAGATTTAATATGAGATTAAAAGAGAAAGTCATTCTGGTAACAGCATCCACCCGAGGGATCGGCCTTGCAATTGTGAAAAAATGTGCGGTCGAAGGTGCCCGGGTCTATATGGCTGCCCGGGATATGGATCGGGCACAGGAAATTGCAAACACCTTGCATGGCGTAAAATGCGTGTACAACGACGCCACCAAACCGGAAACTTTTACCACTATGGTGGAGGATGTGGTTACAGATGCGGGCCGCATCGATGTGCTGGTCAACAACTTCGGCACATCCAACCCCGGTAAGGATTTGAATTTTGCCAACACAGATCCACAAATCTTTCTGGATACCGTTAATCTAAACCTGAGAAGTGTCTTTCTGGCAAGTCAGGCTGCGGTCAAGCATATGGCAGATCACGGCGGTAGTATCGTCAACATTTCCTCTGTGGGTGGCCTTGTACCGGATATCTCTCAGGTTGCCTACGGCACAAGCAAGGCAGCCATCAACTATCTGACAAAGCTGATTGCAGTGCAGGAGGCAAAACACCAGATCCGGTGCAACGCTGTCCTTCCCGGCATGACCGCCACGGAAGCGGTGGAAAAGCATCTGTCCGATGATTTCCGGAATTTGTTCTTGCGGCATATTCCCTTAGGCCGTATGGGCCTGCCGGAAGAAATCGCAGAAGCTGTATGCTACTTTGCCGACGATGCTTCTGCCTATACCACCGGACAAATCCTCACGGTTTCCGGCGGTTTCGGCTTGGCAACTCCCGTCTATGGTGATTTGTCAGGAAAAACGAACCGCCGCTAGGACAAGTTAGTCGTTAATATTTTTTCTTACAGCAACTGGAAGGTTGCTTTTTAGCTGAATTTTCCTTTGCGGGCAAGTGAAATTCTCCTTTGCGGAGTGAAATTGCTTCGCCGTGAGCGTAAGCGAACGATTTCACTAAAAACCCGCGAGGGTTCGAACACATACGCAAAAACGGCGAAAATATCTTATTGTAGCCCATATCCAACAAAAACGCCACCTAAGCGTCGTACACATAAGGACAGTACAGCAAGATACGAAAACACCCGTAGTTTAAAAAAACTATGGGTGTTTTTAATGTTCTCTTTTTTTGTTAGTCAAGTTGTGCTATAATACAACTAACCGATAAATAAGAATTTGTAGGTGCGTGCAATGAACCTAATAGAATTAACTCAAAAGAACGATATTTTACAAACATATGAGGTTTACAAACACTGTATGTTTATGCCTACCGAAGAAAAGTTTAATAAGAAAGTAGAACAATTTCTGAATAATAACTCTGTAAAAATCTTTGCTTGTTTTAGTCACAGAAAGATTGTGGGTGTTATGGCTGTTTCTTTTATTGAACAGAAGAAAGTTGAGATATTAGGAATTGCGGTTGATTTATCTGCTCGTGGCAAAGGCATTGGTTCTTATATGATAAAACAAGTGATAAATAATTATGATTTAT
>JBGVON010000079.1:0-4502 GCA_045126495.1 Faecousia sp. | reverse complement strand
TTCTGCAATCTATAAAAAGTATTTCCATTGTGTGCGGTTGGGTGATTATATTTCGGATAATACTGGGTTTTTTCAGAAGATGGTTTCTATGGATGGTTCCAACACCGCTGCAAGTGCTGATTTCCGGTCTGACAGAACTTTCAAACGGATGTATTCAGCTGCATCAGATTCCGGTTGAAGGTATTCGTTTTATTCTTGCGGGTGTTATGATTGGTTTTGGAGGTCTGTGTGTAATAATGCAGACCTGTTCTGTCACACAGGGTCTGGGATTGCGGTATTATTTCCCGGGAAAACTATTACAGACACTGATAACAACAGTCTTGTGTTGTCTATTGCAGAAGGTGATATTTCCACCGGAACAGACAATCCACATTTCTGAAACCTTAACAATTTTACCGCTTGCTGTCACGGCATTTAGCTTCTGGTATATCAGAAGAAAAAAAGTTGTAGCAATTAAGAGAAGATTGTTGTATAATACCCATAGTTAAGGTCACGAAAGGAGCCGCAATATGCTATTTCGTAAAAAAATTCAGCGTTCCTGTACCTATTGCCAACGTGGCACTGCCATGGAAGAGGATCAGATCTTATGTGAAAAACGCGGCGTTGTATCCGCATATTACAGTTGCCGGAAGTTCCGATACAACCCCTGTAAGCGGATCCCTCCCAAAATGAAGGCGTTGGATCTGGAAAAATACGAAAACGCAGACTTTTCCCTATAAAATACAGCCGGAAAGCACTTGGCTTTCCGGCTGTTTATTATTCTATCATTTTTAAGAAATCATCCTCTGAAAGGATGGGAATACCCAATTCCCGCGCTTTTCGCTCCTTAGAACCCGCATTCTCACCAACTACTACATATGTGGTTTTTTTAGACACCGAGCCGGTAGCTTTACCCCCAAAATTCTCGATCCGTTCCGTTGCCTCTTCCCGGGTAAATTTGGTCAATGCACCGGTGAGAACAAAAGTCATACCGGCAAAACGGTGATCCGTAACGGTGTGGGTGCTTTCCATATTCACACCAGCCCGTTGCAGCCGTTCCACCAGTTCCGCAGATTGCGAGGATGAGAACCATTGGGACACAGACAGCGCTGTAATTTCACCAATATCAGCCACCGCCATCAGTTCCTCCGGCGTTGCCGCCATAAGCCGATCCATAGAACCAAAGTGGGATGCCAATGCTTTTCCGGTTTTTGCGCCTACCTGCCGAATACCCAAGGCAAATATCAGTCTTCCCAGATCTCTTTGCTTGCTTTCCTCGATGGCTTGCAGGAGTTTTTTGGCTGCCGTATCACCCTTCTGCCAAAGCTGCTTCACATCATCAAGGGTCAGATAATAAATATCCGCAGCGGATTTCAAAAGCCCCTTTTCGATCAGCGCATCCACAATAGAAGCGCCTAACCCTTCAATGTCCATAGCATCCCGGCTGACAAAATGAGCAATATTTCTGGAAAGCTGCGCCGGGCAAGCTGCACCGGTACAACGGGTAAATGCCCCGTCCTCATCCCGTTTTGCAGGCGCGCCACAGATAGGACAGGTATCAGGCAAACAGTAAGGAACTGCGCTGACAGGGCGTTTAGAAACATCCACCTCCAAGATCTCAGGAATGATCTCCCCAGCTTTGCGGATCATAACAGTATCGCCGATACGAATATCCCGCTCCGTGATAAAATCCTGATTATGCAGGGTTGCATTGGTTACCGTAGTACCTGCAAGACGCACAGGCTTCACCACAGCTTTTGGAGTCAACACACCGGTCCTGCCAACCTGTACAACAATATCTTCCACCACGGTAGGTTTGATTTCCGGAGGGTATTTATAAGCGGCTGCCCAGCGAGGAAATTTAGCAGTAGCTCCCAAAACCTCCCGTAAAGCAAGGTCATTGACCTTTATCACCGCGCCGTCAATATCACAGGAAAGCTCCTCACGATTCTCATTGATAGAAAGCACTTCCCGGTTAATTGCAGAAATGTCAGACAATGTCTTAAATGGAATTACCTTAAATTGCAAATCTGCAAGATATTCCAAGGATTCTGCGTGGGTCGTAAAAGAAACACCCTCAGCAAGCTGCACATTGAAGATCAAAATATCCAACCCCCGCTTTGCCGCGATCTTGGGGTCCAGCTGACGGAGAGAACCTGCTGCGGCATTTCTGGGATTGGCAAACAGGGGTTTGCCTTCCTCTTCCTGGACAGCATTGAGCTTCTCAAAGCTCTTCTTGGGCATAAACACCTCACCACGAACAATGAGTCTGGGCGGAGCATTGGGAATGGTCATAGGAATGGAATAGATGGTTTTCAGGTTTTCCGTTACATCCTCACCCACCACACCGTCACCACGGGTAGCGCCCCGGACAAACTGACCATTTTCATACTCCAATGCAACCGACAAGCCATCCACCTTGGGTTCCACAGTGAACGCTGTATCCGGATAACTTTCAAGAATCTTGGCAAGGAAATCGTCCAATTCCTCCAAAGAAAATACATCTTGCAGGCTCATAAGCGCAACCGGGTGAGCAACCTTATCGAATTTGCTCAGCGCCTGACCTCCCACTCGCTTTGTAGGTGAATCCGGCAGGGCAAATTCCGGATACTTCGCTTCCAGTTCTTCCAATTCACGCAAAAGTCTGTCGTACTCAAAGTCCGGCATCCGGGGATCGTCCAACACATAATACCGATAATTGGCATCGTTTAACTGCCGGGTAAGGGCATTGATTCTTTCTTTCATCTTATCCTCCGGTTTGGAAATAGGTTTCAGGCACATCGCCTACAATAATGGTTTCCGCAACCACCACCTGGCTGCTGATGGTAAAGCTATTGGTCTGTCCCAGCACCAACACCGTCACATCCACACTCACGTGCATATTCATCTGCTGCAAGGTCTGGTTGATACCGGCGGCAGAAAAATCACTGGAAAAGGACGCATCGGAATTGCGAATGGAAAGAATTTCCACAGGAATATTTGGGCCTCTACCGGAAAACAGTTCCGGCAAAAACAAGCTACCCAAAGGAACGCCAAGGTCATCGGTGCTCAGGGCCAAAATTTCATCATTGATGAGATTCAATATATCCGTTTTCAGCCGGTTGACTTCGCTCATATTGGTTTTCAGCGCCGTGATGCGACCATCCAGATCCTTTTCAAAGTAGACCATGCGGTCATATTGGATTCTGCCGTCTTCGATCTGACGGTCGATTGCATCATTGATTAGATCCGAAGTAGTGTTTTTCACCTGCGTTTCCGCAAGTGAACGGATCGCGGCGCTGTATTTCACGCGAAAAAGCAATAGTCCAACCGTTGACAAAGCCAGTAAAACAACAATCCAACGCAGCAGTCTTCTAAGCCTTTCCACATTGCACGCCCCCTCTGGGGAGTATATGTAGGAAAAAGCAAAATGTTTACAATTTTTTAAGATGCGCAGATGCTGTCTTCGCCATCAACCGCTTCGTTCCAATTTGATCAAAAGCGATTTCCAGCAGCGCATCGCCGCCCATTTTCACCACACTGATGACCATACCCCGGCCGAAAGCAGTGTGCTGCACCATATCACCTTTATGCAATTCCAAGTAATTGGTTTTCCCAGGCGCTGCATAGGTATACGGGTTTTGATAAGTGGAAGTCTTTTTAGGTGCAGCAGTTTGAAAATATGTCGGTGCCGTATAACTGCTTCCCTTTTTCACCGTCAGTTCTTCCGGGATCTCCCGAATAAACCGAGATGGCAGGGATGCATTGGTACGACCGTAAAGCATACGCTGCTTGGCATAAGTAATGGTGAGATTCTCCTTCGCTCTTGTAATGGCTACATAGCAAAGACGCCGTTCCTCCTCCATCTCCTCATGGTCACCGATGGCGCGCATACCAGGAAACAGCCCATCTTCAAAGCCCACAAGAAACACACTGGGAAATTCCAAGCCTTTTGCCGAATGCATAGTCATCATCACCACAGCATCGTCATTCTCGTTATAGGTTTCCAAATCCGTATACAGCGCAATTTCCTCCAAAAAACCTGCCAAGGTAGGGGTTTCTGCATCCTGCACATAGGAAAGAATGCTGGATTTTAATTCACGAATATTTTCGAGTCGTGTCTTATTTTCCTCTGTGGGCTTACCTTCCAGCATGGCAACATAACCGGTTCGCACCATAACCGCCTCATAAAAGTCCGGCAAAGACATGCCATCTTCCAAATGCTGAGCCAGTTCTTCGATCATTTCGGAAAATTGCAGCAATTTCCCGGCAGACTTCTCCAACGGACCGTAAGAATAGGGATCGCTGATCACGCAATAGAGTCCATTGCCCTCTGCCTGGGCGAGCCTGTCCGCGGTTTCTATGGTCTTAGTGCCCAATCCTCTTGGAGGATTGTTAATAATTCGATGCAGACGCAAATCGTCTGCCCGGTTGTTGATAACGCACAGATAGGCAAGCATATCCTTTACCTCAGCCCGGTCAAAGAAGCGCATGCCACCGATAATCCGGTACGGAATACCGTTTCGCTTAAAAGCAAATTCCAT
>JBGVON010000078.1:0-17069 GCA_045126495.1 Faecousia sp. | reverse complement strand
CGGTGGGTAAGACAACGGTTTGTCCGGCAACCTCTCTTAAAACAAAACCTTCTTTAAGCTTCATGTTAATTCTCCTTGTCAGATCCGGACATAGCATGATAAGAAATCATGGCAGCATCTGGATCCATATTACATTTCAGTTTCCATACGGGAACTTTTGAAATCAGTCTATCCAACGTTTCCAAAACGAGCACGCGGTAGTGGGCACCCGCAGGTCGAACTGCCTGGTTCAAAATGGCAGAGATGGCATGGACGCCGTTGAAGGGCGCGATTTCGTTGGTCTCGCTGCGTTCCAAAACGGCGATTCCTGCAACAGGTACACGTGCATTGCGGCTGATGTTGTATTTTCCGCTCCAAGGTGTGCCGTAAGCATACCAAACTCCATCCTCTAAACGAAGGGCAGGCTTGTCATCATTCAGAATATAGGCGCGGTCACCAAATTGTTGCAACCATAGTTTTGTATGGGTGGATTTTCCTGTGCCACAAGCCGCGGTAAACAAATAAGCCCGATCATCAACGACTACGCAGGAAGCATGCAGCATCATGGCACTATATCGCAACAGTTGCACATAAAAACTACTGCCGGTGCTCATGTATTCGCAGTCGTCAAACGAAAGATGTGGATTTTGCTCTTGCAAAAGTTCCGGTGCAGATTGAATGATAATATCCGGTTCACCTATTATGGGGATTTCGTATGCAGCTGCTTGCTCTTCGGTGCGACCGAAGCTAGACATGGCAACGCGCAGACCGGCTATTCGATAATGTTTCATAGGGGTTTCCCTTTCGGAATTGCAGATAAAATGTGTTTACTAAAATTTAAGCAAAAATTAACCATTCTCTCGAATTATACCATACTTTTACCCTTAAAGCAACTTAATTTTTGCAATATAATTAAAGTTCATGTAAAAATAATGAAAAAGGAAATGCACCTGTCCGGTTATAAACAGGTGCAATGATATTTTGTTTTATACTTTACGTGAGGTTAGTTCACAGGAAAGCTGTTTCATATATTCATTATCTGAAAAATCCGCAAGAAATGCAAGGGCTTTTTCGGTATGATTGCGTACCATCTGATCGCAAACATCGATTCCGTAAAGATGAACGAATGTATTTTTCACTGTATCAACACCAACGGCTTTACCCAATTCATCAGCATTGCCGATCACATCCAGCATGTCATCGCGGATCTGGAATGCAAGTCCCAACTGGGAGGCAAAACTATCTGCCGCAACAAGCTGCTCCTGTGTTCCGTTTCCAGCTAAGACACCAAGCATGCAAGCTGCACGGATCAGAGCACCGGTCTTTCTGCTTTGAATATTCAATACTTCCTGCTGGGTGCATTGTCTTTCTTCACTCTGCATATCCAGCATTTGTCCGCCAACCATACCCAGTTCACCGGCGCAGTTCGCCAAAATCTCTACGCCTTGTATGCGGATATCCGCAGAAAAGGGCGCTTTTGCCAGATAAGAGAATGCAGCGGTTAAAAGAGCGTCTCCGGCAAGGATGGCGGTTGCTTCTCCGTAAACCTTGTGATTGGTCAGTCTGCCCCGCCGATAATCGTCGTTATCCATACAAGGCAAGTCATCGTGGATGAGGCTGTATGTGTGGATCATTTCTATGGCTGCGGCAAAAGGCAGGGCATTTTGCCAATCTCCACCACACATCCGACAGAAATCCAACACAAAAATAGGACGCAGACGCTTGCCGCCTCCCAGCAAGCTATATCGCATTGCCTCAAACAACAGTTTCTGTGGCTGTCTATCGTCAGCAAAGCACTGTTCATCCATATAATTTTCAATATGATCAATGTATCTCTTTGTCTGCTCCTTAAAGCTCAGCATCAAAACTCTCCTCCTTGGGTGTTCCGTCCGGTTCTGCGGTGATCTTCTTGACTTGCAGTTGTGCATTGTCTAAAAGTTCACTGCACTTACGAACCAGTTTTGTTCCCTCTTGAAATAACTTTATGGATTCTTCCAGAGGCACATCGCCTTGCTCCATGGTTCTGACGATCTGTTCAAGACGCTGCATATTTTCTTCAAAAGTTGGCTTCTTCTGGCTCATTTTCCATTCTCCTTTACATAAGTCACATCTGCGCTGACAACACCGTCTATCATGGTGATTTGAACACTTTCCGCCTTCTTTATGTCTTTAACGGAACGAATAACACTTCCCTCTTGGTTCTGCATCATAGCATAACCGCGGGACAAAACCTTCAAAGGACTTAGGGCATCCAGCTTTGCTGCGGTAGTTGCAAACTGCTGCCGGAAGTGAAGGATAGATCTGTTTTCAGCTGCAATCAATCGACTGCGTAGCAGTTCCAGTTGTTTCGCTTTTTGTTGAAAATAAAAATCGGTGCTTTGGAGTGTAGGACTGGCAGACAATAGATATAACTGACGCGCGGCATTTTTTATGCGTTGGTGCAGCGCAGTTGCTATGGCAGATGCCATGTAATCCAGATTCTGTCGTAATACATTTTGGTCCGGGACTGCCAATTCTGCGGCATTGGACGGCGTTGCCGCCCGCAAATCCGCTACAAAATCCGAGATGGTAACGTCCGGTTCGTGACCCACCGCAGAAATGACAGGAATCTTTGATTCATAAATAGCATACGCAACCTTTGGATCATTAAATGCCCACAAATCTTCTATTGAGCCACCACCTCTACCCACGATCAAAAGGTCTGCGAGATGGAAACGGTTGGCGTAACGGATAGCCGCGGCAATCTCTTCCGGCGCTTCTTGTCCCTGCACGCGAACTGGCAGCAAATACACATGGCACAGCGGATAACGCTTGTTCAGAATTCGCAGCATATCATGGACAGCTGCGCCGGCAGAACTGGTAATGATGCCGATTCGCTCCGGAAACACTGGCAATGGTTTCTTATGTGCAGGATCAAACAATCCTTCATTTGCCAGCTTGGCTTTCAGCTGTTCAAAAGCAACATATAGGTCCCCTGCCCCATCCGCTATCAGATTGGAGCAGTAAAGCTGATAGGCACCATCTCGCGGGTAGACAGAAATGTTGCCCATGGCAACAATTTGCATACCGTTTTCCGGTTTAAACCGCAAACGAATAGCATTTCCCCGGAACATTACGCATTTCAGCGCAGAACCTTCGTCTTTTAAGGTAAAATAGTGATGTCCAGAGGGATAGACCTTATAATTGCTGATCTCTCCGCGGACGGCAACAGAGCCCAGTCGGGGGTCACCGTCCATCAGGCCTTTGATATATTCATTTATCTGGGAAATGGACAAAACCTGCTGGGACATTCTATCACTCCTGCAAACGATGTGTCAGTACGGCAACACCCATGGCGTTATCATTGGCATATTGGGGTTCGGAAAAAATAGGATCAAGAGGTTCTAACATCTGCCGCAGCATTTGATTAGATGCAACACCGCCGGAGAAAACAACCGGAAAGTCCGGATATTTCTTTCGAGCGTTTTTTGTGGCAATAAGTACTGCCTGACAGACGCAGCGGAGGGCATATGCGGCGGTTTCCACTTTGTTTCCGCAGGAGTCAAAATATTGCATTACTTTATTCTGCACTCCGGACAGTGAGAAGGTCATCTCAGGACATTTGACCTGGAAGTAATCCGTGTTTTGCGCTTGCTGCCACAATGCGTCCAAATGCTTACCGGCAGGAAAGGCTAATCCCAGCATTTGACCGGTACGGTCAATGAGCTGGCCGGCAGAAATATCTGATGTGCCGCCAATGCAGGTGCAGGCGACATTTTTGCCCTGCGGTTCTACAAGCAAAAGCTCCGTGGTTCCACCAGATAAGTGCCACGCAAGGTGTGGCTGATCCAGCAGATCCAAACGTCCGGCGCTCCAAAGGGATGCGGCAATATGTCCCTGCTGATGGGAACATTCCACAAGAGGTACGTGAAGGGCATCTGCCAAAAGTTTTCCGTGGGAATATCCAACCATGAAGCAAGGCATATAACTGCCGTCTACCGCTCTTGGACGGGTGCTGACGCCCACAGCCATAATATCACTTATCTGTATATGGGAAAATAGCCTGCCGGAAAGCGCCGGCAGGCTTTTGGTGTGATGGAATACCGCATCGCTCTGACGAAGACCCAGTTCGCCCTCCCGTACCGGGAGTAGCTGCGAACAGTTCCGTCCGTTCTCCCCGTCAAAATAAGCCACGGATGTAGTGTAGTTGCTGGTATCGAAAGCGATAACGCTCATGCTTCTACCTCAGAATTCAGACTTCTGGCAAAGGTGCCCAAAATTCCATTGACAAAGGCACCGGCTTCTTCTCCGTCATACAGTTTCACAATACGGACTGCTTCGGAGATCGCAACGCCCACCGGTACATCTTCGATATTCTGAATTTCAAAAATCGCAAGCTGCATGACGGTGCGGGTTAGTCTCGAAATCCGAGAAATATCCCAACCGATGGAAAATTTGCTTATGATTTCATTGAGTTCTTCCACCCGGTTGGCAACACCGGTCACAACCGTGTCAATGTAAGCCCTTTGCAGGCGACTGGGGCGATCCTCATAAACGGGATTCTCCCCGGAAAGCTTGTTATAATATTCTTTTTCCAGTCTGGTGGCAATAATCATCTCCGGTTCATCACCGGTAAATTCGCGGGCATAGATCAGATGTACTGCCAATTCTCTGGCATTGGCTCTTGTCATGCAGGCCACCTCACTGACGGATGATGCCGCATACGTTTACGTTGACGGCGTTAATCTCAATACCTGCCATGGATTCCAGCGCATGTGTAATGGCAGTCTGAGCAGCCTTTGCAATATCAATCACATTCTGACCGTAATTCACGGTAATATTACATTCAATGGAAAGAGCGTTATTTTCGGAAATAGTAATTTTCAGTCCTTTACCACGACTTTTTTTGCCAATCAGATCTACGATATCAGCACCGGGTTTTGTACTCAGACCTACAACACCCTCTACCTCACAGGCTGCATGGGCAATAATTTCCGCAATAACCTCCTGGGAGATCTGCACGGATCCGTTGTCCTTTAACTGTGTGATATATTGCTTGCTCTCTGCCATAGATATACCTCCTAAATTAACGTCACACGTTCCCGTGACATACTTTTGTTTATTGTACCACAAATCCCAAAAAATACAATACTTTTCTTTTAACAAGCAACCCCCGGAGAAAACACTCCGGGGGTTTACTGATTATTTTACTTCCACTACATAGATTTGATCCATGGTAAAATCAGATTGGTTTATCACAATGTCTGCAATGACAGCCACATCCGGTTGGTTTAAACCGCCATCTGGCGTTGCAACAGCGACGGAAATTGCATCATCGGCAATATAAGCCACGCAGTCTGTGTATCCTTTCGCAATAACCAGGCTTTCAATTTGCGCTTCGCACAGGGCAAGATTTACCAATTCTTCCAATTCGGCAGAAATTTGCGTGGTATCCATTTCGTCATATGCCATAGTCTCTTGCAAAAGGGTTACCGCGCTGTCCCGGGCCTCTTGTCTTGATAACCGAACTGCCGCAAAATAATCGGTCATGGTATTGGAGGTATCCCCAGTGATGATACTCGTATCATCTGCCATTACCAATTTATCCGAAGAGAGAACCTTATTTTCATCCAGTGTATCCGTCAGATCGGATACAGACTGTGCCTGACTGTATGCCCAGTTGGCATAGATACCCCCACAGACGGTGAGCAGAACCGCCCCGGCAACCAAGTTCTTTTTCCATTTTTTCATATTGCAATGCCTCCCATTTACTTCATTTTCAACACGCATATACTGTCACTTCCAAGACCGGTAATTTTGGAAACTGCCTGCGTTATGGCAAGTTTTACCGCCGCACTGTCGGCGCCTTCGCAAACGACGATCGCACCCATATAGATTGGTGGATTAACTTGTTTGATCAGACCGGTTTCGTTTTTTTGGGAATCCGTCACGATTACAGTTTCGGTCTTTGTGTTACTGCTGTCACCTGTATTAGAGATGTCCGTATCGGTTTGATATAGGATTTTCTCTCCGGACGATGTGGATAATAAGACCTGCACCTTCCCTGCCCCATGCACAGATTGAAGGATCTGCTTCAAGTCGTCGGCATTTACATTTTGGTTGGACGTTTTTATATCAGGTTCTGCCTGTACGGTATCTTTTTTCGTCCCCGGCAATAATAACAATGCCAATCCGATTACCAATACGATAGCTGCATACTTATACTTAAAAACCGCAGTCTTGGCTTTGTCTGTCAATCCTTTTATGTCCATGTTTGCCTCTCCTTTGGAATACCCAGAGTAGTTTCTATATAATTACTCATCACTTCCTTTGCATAGGGAGAAAGTGTTCCGGTAATTCTTACTCCACTGGGGATCGAATCATTGCGATCATCAAGTTCCACCTCCACTGCAATCTCCAAACCCATACGATCGGCTTTGTCCAAGATATATGCTTCTGATTTGGATTTTATGATTCCCGCAATTTGCTCTCGGGCGGCGGATTCTCCATCTTCTGTATATCTTGCTGCCGCAATAGAAAAATCGTCAAAATAATCGGTTATCCTGTGAAAGGAGATGTTTGTTAAAGGGGCGATGATCGTAACGGTCATTAGTATGCCACCAAGCAGTCGTGTAATTTGTCCGGTTGCCTTTTTTTCCGGCAGCAGACATCTGACAGATGCGCAGATCATTCCAGCGGATACAATACTTAAAATATAGTCTTTCATCAGCTTATCCCTTTCATAAAACACACAACACTAATCAGCAATAGGACACAGACCGTTCCGGTCATGCCAAGCACCATGCCCATTCCTGCGGAAAAATCTTCCACCAGTGATGCTGCGGGCTTGCAATCCAGCATATTGCACACAATGGCGGTAAGTTTCAGCAGTAAATACAGAATTCCGATTTGCAGAAACGGACCTGCGCAGATTGCCAATACGGCAAATATCCCATAGATACCGGCTGCATTTTTCATGATCCCTGCGCTTACCAGGATAGCTTCTGAGGCATCTGCCAAAATCCCTCCAACCACCGGAACTACACCGGAAATCGTCAGCTTCGCTGCCTTTACAGCGGATGCATCCACTACCCCGCTGATGACTCCCGTTATGCTCATATAACCCGTGAATATGTATAAGGTCCATTTTAGCCCCCAGGTCATTGCCCATTTTATCAGCCTCTGCGCTTTTTTAAGCATGTCCTGCTCTACCGCGGCGGCAGCAACACTCAGACACAGATAAATATAAAGCGCCGGAATCAAAATATTGACAATGGCAGATGTTAATATCGTATCAAAGGCAACTGTGCCAGCATAGAGGGCTGCCGAGGATGATGTACCTCCCTGGGCAGCCAACGCTGCGGTCATCACAGGAATCAGGAGCTTTCCATATTCACTTAGTTGTTGAACTGTTTCTACACCCAAACGGATCATAGAATTCACGGGTTCTAACAGAAGAATGCCGATAATCACCGCGCCGGTAAGTCGTATACTGATAGCAGCACTTTGGGAAAGACTGTTCAGTATACTCATAAGTATCACTGCTACGGCAATTGACAGACAGATCCCAGATGTCTCTACCAGTTCCGGTCTAACATGTAAAATCACCGATTTTATAATGTGCCAAAGTCCCTGTGCAAAGGTCTCTTCTGTGTCCGGCATATATTTTTGGGCAGATTCCGGCGCGTTAGGCGCTGTAAATTCCATTGCAGACACCGGTATGGTCAGAACACAAAGAAAAATCAGCGCAATTATCCATTTTTTCATACTGTACCTAATATTTTATCCAATAGTGACAAAAGCTTTTCAAACACCGGTAGTGATAGCCATAATACCACTGTTGTGGTCAGTGTTTGCAGCACCTTTCCCATAGATTCATTGCCGGCATCCTTGCATACAAGCATACAGATTTCGCCTAACAGACTAATTCCAACAGATTTTAAGACCACAGATAGAAGTTCCTCGTCCAAATTACCGGTATCTTGCAATTGGTGAAAGAACCGCACCAGCGGTTCTAAGAATGTGGTGGCAGCTGCAAATGCAATTGCGCATACGGCCAGGGTTAATAACACTGACATATCCTTGCTGTATTTATTAAGACATAACCATAGAATCAGAGCTGTTAAAATACCGGCAGTTACCTTTAAAAATATGTTCATTATAAATCAAACAGTCGTTTCACAAGATCGAACAGATCAGCAATCTTCTGCGCCACCATCATGAGCACCACGATAAGACCTGTGAGGGTAGTCATGGTAGCCTGTTCTTCCCTTCCGGATCGGGAAAGCACCTGATTTAATATGGACACAATGATGCCGATAGCAGCGATTTTAAAAATTAAATCAATCTCCATAGTTAAACAAACAAAATTGCTAATGCAGCGCCGGCACACAGACCCAGCGTCTGATAGCTTCGCAGACGACTCTCGCGATTGCATTCTAATTGTTGCAGATTTCTTTCACATTCCCGCCTCACAGAGGCAAGCTCCTGCAATTGTCCTTCCAAGTCAAACCTACCTAGGTTTTTTCCGATGCTTTCCAGCAAATTTCTTGTGATTTTTGGAACATCATTTACCTTTTCCAACGCAACTGCCATACAGCATGCGGTATCCGGTGAGATTTGTGATTCCAATTCCTTTGCCAATACATCAAACACTCGTCCGGGAATTTGCCGGAATGTTTGCGCGCTTTGCTTACACAGTTCCGGCAATGTCGTTTGTTTATACCGAAGCTCACACGCCATAAAATCTAAAATTCTTATTAGCTGACGAAGGGCTTTTTCTTCTTTTTTGTGATTTGCCGCGATGCCAAAACCAACGCTTCCGCAGCCTGTAACAACCAATATAACACCCATAATTTTCAGTAACATATCAGATCCTCTCCATTGTCCAGGACTTATCCTTACGTAAAACCAATATATTGGAAAAGAGTTTTTTGCTTAATAGAGGGCGGTAGATTGGCCTGTCCATCAGATCCCGCAGTGAACTGGCGTGGGCGGTAGCAAGCAGGTCGACACCGCACCAACCTGCATGGATCAGGGCTATGCAGTCTGATTGCGCGGTAATTTCATCTAACGCAATCCATGTAGGGCTCATGCTTCTGAGTACCGCTTCGATCCCCTCTGATTTTGGGTAACCACTTAAAATATCCGTGCGTTTTCCCGTATCGAAGCAAGCTTGTCCTCTGCATAAGGGGAATATCTCCTCCCGTTCATCTACAACTGCCACACTTCCCTGCCCGCAATTGGATTTTTGTCGTATTAAATCACGTAAAAGTGTGGTTTTTCCGCTGCCGGGTGGACCGATAATGAGAATTGAACCATTTAACTTGTTCGCTTTATTTGCGATATCCTTAAAATCCCGGGCAACACGTACGCAGAGTGAGGTCGGGTTTGTAATACCACTTATTTTGCCGTCATAAACTGTCCCCACGCCGCATATTCCGATGCGATGGCCTCCCGGCGCAGTTAAGTATCCTTGCGCAGCGGTTGTTGCTGCCCAGGGAGAATAAGCAGATGCGGCGTTGATGATGAAGGCAATATCTTCTTTACAGACGGATCGGTCCAATATGCGTGTCCCCTGTCCCATGATCAGTTCCGGAGGTTGTCCCATGCGCACGCGTAATTCTTGTAAGTTTTCCTTGCCGTAATGGTCCACATCCTGCCGCATCCAATGAGGCAACAAATTCATGTATGCCTGCCAAGCACAATTCATTAGCATCACTCCTGTTTCACTCTATGCTTGTACGAGGCAAATATGCAAAAGAAAAAGCTGACAGCAAATACTGTCAGCTTTTAATAAAAAGGATGTTATCTTTTTGCATAAGTAATGAGACGGGTAATAACCGGTCCCAGCAGGATATTGACACCAAGTTCAATCAGGAAGTTTGTACCAGCCAAACCGAAGATCATGTAGTTTGCAGCATCGGCAAAACCAAATTCCGTTGCCCACTGGGCAATGGTTTCCAAAAAGAAAAACTGGCAGCCCAAAAGGAAAACGCCTGTGTTTACGATAGGACATGCAATCGCAGCAACCAGTACTGCCAGCAGTGTATTATAGCGCTTTAATGCCGTATAAACAAGACCGGATACCAAGCCGCAGGCTGTTCCCTTTATGAGGACCACAAATACTGTGGCAAGAGGGTTTACAACCATAAATGCAGAGGCATCTCCGGAAAGGAGTACCGCAGCGCCAAAGGCAAAGCCTAACCAGGCGCCTGCCTGCCAACCGTACACCGCTGCGCCTACAACGATGGGCACCAGCACCAGGGATATTGAGAACATTCCCAGCACACGGATACCTCCGCCTAGCAGCTGTAACACCATTACAATGGCGGTAAACAGGCCGATTCCAACGAGTTTCTTGGTTTTTGTATTCATTACATTTTCCTCCTTGCTGTCGCTCCGGCTCTCCGGATGCGATGCAAATTATTATTTACTGACGAATCAGCGCTTCTAAAAACGGAACAAGTTCCGGAATAGATATTTATGCGTCTTCCAGGTCATCAAAACCAATCTGGTCATTTCCGCCTGCGCACATGGCGGCCCACTGCTCCTTCGTAACCAGAATCTCTCTTGGCTTACTGCCCTGGAAGGGACCTACGATTCCCTTTTCCTCCATTTCATCCACGATTCTGGCGGCACGGGCATAGCCCAGCTTTAACCGCCTTTGCAGCATGGAAACAGAAGCCTGACCGGTTTCTAAAATCACTTCCACAGCAGCGGGAAGCATTTCGTCACCATCCAATTCGCTGGCGTTGGGTTCTTGGTCAGAGACGTTGGGTTTATTACCGGTCTGTTGTGCTTTACGCTCAATCTCTTCCATGACATTTTGGTCATAATTGGTGACAAAGTTTGCTTTTACATAAGCAGCCACCGCTTCTACCTCAGAATCGCTGACGAAGCAGCCTTGAACTCGCCTGGGCTTGCCGTTACCAATGGGCGCATAAAGCATGTCACCCTTGCCAACGAGCTTTTCAGCGCCTTGCGTATCCAAGATAATTCTGGATTCCATAGCAGATGCCACGGCAAAAGCAATCCTGGAAGGAATATTGGCTTTCATAAGACCTGTGATCACATCGGCAGAAGGTCTTTGTGTAGCGATGATCAAGTGAATACCAGCGGCACGGCCCATCTGCGCAATCCGGCAAATGGATTCTTCCACTTCCTTGGCTGCAACCAGCATCAGATCCGCCAACTCGTCAATAATAACCACAACCTGAGGTAATTTACTGCCTTCCATCTGTTGGCTGTCGATCATGCTGTTGTAAGATTCCAGATCCCGCACACCGGCATCGGACATGGTTTTGTAACGCCGCATCATTTCAGAAACTGCCCATTGGAGAGAACCGGCAGCTTTCTTAGGGTCGGTAACCACGGGAATCAGCAAATGGGGAATACCATTATAAATACCCAATTCCACCATTTTGGGATCCACCATGATGAGTTTGACATCCTCGGGACTTGCCTTATAAAGTAGGGATATAATGATGGAATTCATGCAGACGGATTTACCGGAACCGGTGGTGCCGGCAATCAACATGTGGGGCAGCTTAGCAATGTTACCGACAATGCAGTTGCCGCCAATATCCTTACCCACGGCAAAGGAGGATTTTGATTTCGCTTTGGAAAATTCCTGAGAGTCAATAACCTCACGAAGGGTTACCATAGTAACTGCCCGGTTAGGAACTTCAATGCCAACAACAGAGATTTTTCCGGGGACGGCAGCAATACGCACGCCGGTAGCGCCCAAGCTTAGCGCAATATCATCTGCCGCAGTGGTCAGTTTATTCAAGCGCACACCTTTTTCCAGCTCCACTTCATAGCGGGTAACACTGGGTCCTCTGGTAACATTGATAATATGCGCTTCGATCTTAAAACTGGCCAGCGTCTCGTTCAGACGACGGGAATTCTCCCGCATTTCCATGGTTCCGTCAGCGGAACTATATATAGGCGGATCCAGCAGGTTGATAGGCGGGAAGGAATATGCCGGGCGCGACTCTTTTTGAGTATCTTCGATCTCTTTCGCAACCTCGATTGCAGAAGCCTCAGCTTCCTTGGCGGTGACTTTTTCAGGTTTTACCTTTTGCACAGTGCGAACAGGTTCTTCCTGCGGTTCGGGTTCTATTTCAAGAGGAGGCATTTTGGAGGGAGAATCCTGAAAACTCGGAGTATCTTCTGTTACCGCGGGTGTGTACTCCCCTGCCACAGAAACGGGTGTTTCGATCTCACTATCAATTTGGCGGAGCATATCGGCTACTTTTTCGGGATCGCTTTTTACAGATGCGGCTTCTGCCTGCCGTGCCTGTTCCGCCCTTTGCTCCCGTATCTGCCGTTGGTGCTCTAAATGGGCTATCCGTTTGTTGGCAATGTGATTAACAACCACAGCCGCCGGTTCTTGCCGCTCCACAGGTTCTTTTGGGAGCTCGGGACGGGGTCTGTTTTGGATGGCGCGGATTATACTGATAATGGTGATCTGCATACCGCCCAGCAAGGTAAAGATGGCAGCAAGAATCAAAATAATGTAACTGAGAATATCATTAAAAAGCCATAGAAACAGCATGGCGATACTGCCGCAAATCACGCCTCCGGCAGTTCCGTCAATACCACCACGGTACAGATCTCCAACGAGACCAATTCCTGTGGACAAATTCTGCGGTTTTAGACTCAAATGGGCAATACAGCCGCATAACAAAATAAAAATACCAATGCAGATTGAACGCATTTTTACCGGGCGTTTACCACTTGCAGCGTGGATCACAAACAAATACAACAGTCCCGGGATGGAGACAATAAAGGCTGTTCTGCCTACTAAGCCGTGGATAAAGCTCTCCACCAACTTTACAAAAGCGCCCTCCGGCTTAAAAAAGATGATCAAAAACAGGATAAAAAAGCAGAGAAACAGTATGGAGGAAATAAGACGGACAGGTATTTTTTGCTCATTCGGCATGGCGTGAACAGAAACCTTGGCGGATTTGCCGTCTTTTTTGGGGGTCGCGCTGCTTTGGACCTTTTTCTTTTTGCTGGCAGCCGCTTTGTCGGCTTGGGATTTATAATTTTTTTTAGCCATAGAAACCTCCCAATCAAGTTATTAAATAAAGGATGAAGGACAGCAGCGCCGTACCTATGGAGTAGTATGCAAATTTGGAAAATCCTGACTGATTTAATATAAGTTTTAAAAGGGAGATTCCCAAATAACCGCCTCCGAATGCTGTGATACCGGATAAAATGCATCCCAAAAAAGCGCCCGATGAACCGCATCCAAATCCGTTTACGACGATTCTAACCAAATCAAAGGCAATCGCCAAAAACGTTGCGGGAACTCCTAAAAGCACAGCCCAATGGACAGCATTTTCATTATCTGCGCCGCGAAGTGCCGAATAGGACGTGATGATAGCGGTTCTGGATATACCAGGAAATACGGAAAGCGAACCTAAAACACCCATAACAATGCCGTCCAAGGCGGACATGGTTCTGGAATCCCGGTTGCCCCTGCGGCTATGATCGGCAAGGAGCAAAATGACCGCATTACAAAGCCAGAAAGCCATCAAATTCAGAAGATTGTTTTCCATTGACCTGGTTGCAAGTGATAAAAAAAGTCCGATCAGCAATGGAATTGTTGCCGTTTTCAGCAATCGCAAATCATAATAGCTTTTGCTGTCCAGGGTGTGGATTTTACGGCGACGGGGTCCGGTCTGTGATCGCTGCTCTCTTTGCAAACGGACAAGGGTTTCGTTGCAGCCAATAAAAATCGAAGCAATAACACCAATATGTACCAGAAGTTCCTGAAAAGGAATTCTGGCGTTTACACCAAACAGATATCGCATCAATGCCTGGTGCGCCCCAGAGGAAACAGGCAAAAAATCAGTCAGTCCAGAAATGAGACCATATAGAATACTCTCGACGATCGACATGACCTGTCCTCCTTTCGGCAATAGTTCAATTTATAATAGCATATTCTCTATAAAATTTCCAGTGTATCAAAAAAATTATTTCTTTGTTTTTTTGGCATCGATCATGGTATGCAGCTCTGTAAGCGCATCATTCAGGTCTCCTAAGGAGTCAATCAGTCCGGAAGCAACAGCATCTCTACCGTAAAGAATGGTGCCTACATCTGTTGCCATCTCCCCTGTCGCCATCATAAAGCCCTCAAACGCTTCCTTGCTGATGGCAGAATTGGCGGTGACAAAGTCGGTGATCTGCTCTTGAATCCTGTGAAAATACCGGAAGGTCTGGGGCGCTCCCACAACCAGTCCGGTCATGCGCACCGGGTGTACAGTCATACTGGCAGTGCGTGTAATAAAGGATTTTTTCGTGCAGACTGCCAAAGGTATGCCAATGGAATGTCCTCCGCCCAGCACCAAGGAAACTGTCGGCTTTTTCATACCGGCAATCATCTCAGCAATGGCAAGACCTGCTTCAATATCCCCACCAACGGTATTAAGAAGAAGCAGCAATCCGTCGATTTCCTCGCTTTCTTCCAGGCCTGCCAGCAGAGGAAGTATGTGTTCATATTTTGTAGTTTTTACTGTCTCCGGAAGCACTTGGTGTCCTTCCACCTGCCCTATGATGGTCAGTGTATAAATGTTGCCTTTGCTGCTTTTGCTCACATCTGCGCCAAATTCAATGAGTCTTTCCTGTTCATCGTTCAGATTCTTTTTGTTATCATCCATTTTGCATCCCTCCGACAGTAGGATAACCTGAAACTTCCGTTCAATTCACCCTTGCAAGTTTCGCCATTGTATCGTATAATGTTTAGCGGTGATGCATATGTCTGCAAAGACAAATGCTGTGCGACTGGTGCAGCAGGCAAAAATTCCCTGTCGGGAAGCATTTTACGAATATGATATAAACGATTTAAACGGAAACCATGCCGCAGAAGCTCTGGGCTTCCCTCCAGAACAAGTCTACAAAACATTGGTTACCAAGGGTAGCCGAACCGGCATCAATGTCTTTTGTATTCCGGTATGCAGTGAATTGGATCTAAAAAAAGCTGCAAAAGCTGCCGGAGATAAGGATATGGCTATGATTCCTGTGAAAGATCTTTTGAGTCTGACCGGCTATGTGCGCGGTGGCTGCTCCCCTGTGGGCATGAAGAAAAAGTATCCAACCTACTTTGAGGAAAGCTGCCAACTGTTTGATGAGATCGCTGTATCTGCCGGAGAACGGGGACATCAGATGATCCTGCCGCCTATGGAGCTTGTAAAACTGGTTGGAGGTACCCTTGTGGATATTATTGTGTAAAGAAAGGAAACGATTATGCAATTTGAATATAAGACAAAAGGCACTTGTTCCCAGCGAATCTTCTTCGAAATCGAAGACGGAAAGGTACGGAATGTGGAATTTTTTGGCGGTTGTAACGGCAATCTGCAAGGTATCGGCAAATTGGTAGAAGGTATGGAGATTGACGAAGTAATCCACCGAATCGACGGCATTCGCTGCGGTGGGAAACCTACCTCTTGCCCGGATCAATTGGCCACAGCTTTAAAAAAAGCTAAGGAAAAAATGTAATCTATCCAAATAATAACCGGAATGACAAATTGCCATTCCGGTTATTATTATGCACCTGCTGCATCCAAAATCTTACGCACCAACTCTTCCCTGCCGGTTCCTTTTTCAGCAGAAAAAGGAATCACAGGACAATCCTCAGGAAGTTCCAGATCTTCGCGAATACGCTCAATATTGGGAATCAATTCGCTTTTTTTTAGTTTGTCTAATTTGTTGGCAACCACAACAAAAGGACAACCGCTTTGCATGAACCAGTTGGCCATTGTAATGTCGTTGTTGGTTGGTGCGTGACGGGCATCCACAATCATAACACCCAAGTCAATCCGATCAGCCGCAAAATAATCTTCCATTAACCTGCCCCAACGTTCCTTTTCTTTTTGGGATACCTTGGCATAGCCATATCCCGGAAGGTCTACAAAATAACAGGTCTTATCAATGACAAAGTAATTGACGTGAATCGTCTTTCCCGGTTTTTCACCTACCCGGGCAAAGTTTTTCCGTTGCAGAACCCGGTTGATAACAGAGGATTTACCAACATTGGACTTTCCGGCAAAGGCAATTTCCGGAAGCCGATCTTTCGGAAAATCCTTTGGAGCAGCGGCAGAAATCAAAAATTCTACATTGTTGAAATTCATACCGCACCTCACTGACGAATGACATTACTGCGGGATTTTGCCTTTACATCCTCAGGAATATCTGTAAGGATTGCAGGCACGGCTTCTGTCATTTTGTTCAAGGCGGTTTCCAGCACAGTATCTACTGACTGTGCAGTCACAAATTTTAAAGCGCTGCGGACAGTGGGGTCAATTTCTGCCAGATCACGTTCATTATCCTTGGGGATGATTACTGTGCTGATTCCGTGACGAAGGGCTGCCATGGTTTTTTCTTTCAGCCCGCCAATGGCAAGAACACGACCTCGCAAGGATATCTCACCGGTCATGGCAACATCTCGACGGACCGTCACGCCGGTCAAAGCGGAAACCATTGCCGTACATACCGTCACGCCCGCAGAGGGACCGTCCTTGGGCACAGCGCCCTCAGGGAAATGCACATGTATATCTTTGGTTTTGTAGAAATCTGAGGTGATACCAAGGGTTGTGGCATTGGCGCGAATATAGCTAAGGGCTGCGTGAGCAGATTCTTTCATTACATCGCCCAAGTTGCCGGTAAGCTCCAGCTTGCCGGACCCTTCCATTACGTTAACCTCCACTTCCAGTGTTTCACCGCCAACAGAAGTCCATGCAAGACCTGTCACAAGTCCCACCTGATCATGTCCCGGCAATCTGTCCGGCAGATACTTACGGATGCCAAGATAGCTCTCAACATTGTTACCTGTAAGGGTGATACGTTTCTGGTCTGTATTGGAAACCAGCTGCATATCTGCTTTTCTGCAAACTTCCGCAATGCGGCGCTCTAAGCTTCGTACACCGGACTCTCTGGTGTAGCAACGGATCATCTCCCGGATCGCGTCATCGCTGAATTTCAGCTGAGTCTTTTTCAGACCATGTTTCGCCAATTGTTTGGGGATCAAATGATTCTTTGCAATCATCCGCTTTTCTTCATCGGTATAGGAGCCAAGTTCGATGATCTCCATACGGTCAAGCAAA
>JBGVON010000077.1:0-55985 GCA_045126495.1 Faecousia sp. | reverse complement strand
CAGAGAAAGGGCGACCTGCGTCGTTCCAGAGCCGGCGCTATCAATATCGTTCCCAACTCCACCGGTGCTGCTAAGGCTATCGGCCTGGTTATCCCCGAGCTGAACGGCAAGCTGATCGGCGCTGCACAGCGTATCCCCACTCCCACCGGTTCTACCACCATCCTGAACGCTGTTGTTGCTAAGGACGTTTCCGTCGCTGACATCAACGCTGCTATGAAGGCTGCTACCACCGAGTCCTACGGCTACACCGAAGATGAGATCGTTTCTTCCGACATCATCGGCATGCGCTTCGGCTCTCTGTTTGATGCTACCCAGACCATGGTTAACAAGCTGCCCGACGGCAAGACCCAGGTTCAGGTTGTTTCCTGGTACGACAACGAGAACTCCTACGTTTCTCAGATGGTCCGCACCATCAAGCACTTCTCCACCCTGCTGTAATTCAAATAGCATACAATCCCCCAGCCAAACGGCTGGGGGATTTTTTTGCCAATACCGGGTGATTCCCGAATCGCCTTTGCATTTGGCTGTAATTGTAGGGGCGACCATTGGTCGTCCGTTGGTGCAAGTCCTTTTGCATTGACGGACGAGCAGTGCTCGCCCCTACGTACAATTATCCAGCAAAAGTTTAAACGCGCCGCAGACACCGGCATCGTTCCCCAGGGCAGCAAGGCGGAATTCCACATCCCGGCTGGCATGATAAGCAAATTGATCAAAATACCGTCGGATTCCCACAAGAAGCGGCTGACCCGCCTTGCTGACACCGCCGCCGATGACCACCGCCTCCGGGTTCAGCACAATGCAAATATTGGCGATCAGCTCTCCCAGATAGGCATACGCCCAATCCAAAACCGCCAACGCCGCCCCATCTCCCTGTGCCCCGGCATCAAACACCGCCTTGCAGGAAAGGGGCTGCCGGCACAAAAGGGAGTCCTTGCCGGTTTCTTGCAAGTATTCCTTGGCTAACCGGACGATACCGTTAGCCGAGCAGTACTGCTCCGCGCAACCCCGCTTGCCGCAGCCGCAGGGAATTTTTTCATTTCGTTCCAGTACCATGTGACCGATCTCTCCGGCAGCGCCGTTTCTGCCCAGCAGGGGTTTCCCGTCGATGATAATACCGCCGCCTACCCCTGTCCCCAAGGTGATCAGCACCATATTATCGCAGCCGCTGCCCTTCCACGCCTCTCCCAGCGCCGCCAGGTTGGCATCGTTACCGACCTTTACAGGAAAGCCGGTCAGATTTCCCAGCTGCCCTGCCACATCCGTCTGTCCCCAGCCCAGATTGTCGCAGGCGGCAACCACACCGTTCTTATCCACCGCGCCGGGCACACCGATCCCCACGCCAATAACCTCATCTTCGGAAATTCCGTTTGCCTGGCAATACCCCAAAACCGCATCCGCAATATCCGGCAGAATGTGTCTGCCACCGTCCTCTGTCCGGGTGGGAAACTCCCACTTGCTGCGCATTTGCCCCTCATTGTCGAAAAAAGCAATTTTCACCGCCGTACCGCCCAAATCCACACCAAAACCGTATTGCATACCATAACCTCCTGTTTTTCTATTGCATATTATACAAAATTTCCCTTAAAAAAGCCACAGTTATATGTTATAATCATAAAACAATTTTGCCGTTGCACTTGCATTCAACCGCATCTTGGTGTAACATAATACTATAACCTCGAAAGGATGGTACTCCCCTTATGATTAAGGTTGATATTTCCAATGTATGGGGGCAGCTCTCTCTGCCCGAACTGCTGGCCGCGGAGAAGGAGGTTTTTTCCGCCCACATGACCCTGACTGACGCAAGCGGCGAGGGCAGTGATTTTCTTGGCTGGCTGAACCTGCCTGTACAGGAAGAGACAGAAGAAATTCGTCGGATCCGCGCCGCTGCGGAGCGCATCCGGGCAAATTCCGATGTCTTTGTGGTCATCGGCATCGGCGGATCTTATCTGGGACCCCGGGCAGCCATCGAATTAATGCAGGGCTGCAACCACAACATCGGCAAAGGCAAGGGCAACCCCCAGATCTACTACGCCGGCAACACCCTGTCCACCCGGGCATGGAACGAATTGACCCGGCTTTTGGAGGGGAAGGATTTCTCCATCGCCATCATCTCCAAATCCGGCACCACCACCGAACCCGCCATCGCCACCCGGGCGCTGCGGTGGCTTCTGGAACGGAAATACGGCACCGCGGAAGCCCGGAAACGTACTTATGCCATCACCGATCCTGTGAAGGGCGCCCTGCGGCAAATGGCCACCGAGGAGGGCTGGGAGACCTTTGTGATCCCCCCGGATGTAGGCGGTCGTTACAGTGTGCTGACGGCAGTGGGTCTGCTGCCTATGGCTGTTGCAGGCATTGACCCCATGGCGGTGATGGAAGGCGCTTATGCCGCCAAGAAGGAATACGATATCCGTTCCTTTGAGAATCCCGTGTGGCTGTACGCCGCGACGCGGAATCTTCTGTACCGGAAGGGCAAAGCCATTGAGATTTTGGAATCCTTCGAGCCCGGCTTCCGCATGATGGGCGGCTGGTGGCAGCAGCTGTTCGGCGAGTCCGAGGGTAAGGACGGCAAGGGTATCTTCCCGGTTTCCGCCGAGTTCACCCCCGACCTGCACTCTCTGGGCCAGATGATCCAACAAGGCGAGCGGAACATCTTTGAGACCATGGTCCGTTTTGATCCCCCCGCCCAGACCCTTACCGTGGGCGGTGACTACAAAAATCTGGACGGACTGAACTATCTGGAAGGTAAGACACTGGACTATATCGACGAACAAGCATTCCAAGGCACGCTGGCTGCCCATGTGGACGGCAATGTGCCGGTGATCACCATGGACATGGGTCCCCTGAATGCCCAAAAACTGGGTGAGATGTTCTACTTCTTCGAGCTGTCCTGCGGCGTATCTGCCTATATGCTGGGGGTCAATCCCTTTGACCAGCCCGGCGTGGAATTTTACAAGCGGAATATGTTCCGCCTGCTGGGAAAACCCGGCTACCAGGAATAAGAAGATCCCCTGCGACAATGTCGCAGGGGATCTTAATTGAGAATTGAAAATTTAATTGCATCATCACCTTGAAAAATACTTGCCATCAAATCTGAATTGCCCATTGTGAATTACTTTGGTATTGTAATCGTCAGGACGATTTGGCTGTCAGTTTCCCGGCGCTCGGACACCGCGGAAATGCCGGAGAGCTGAATCCGCGCCAAGGACTGATTCAGATAGCTTAAAAACGCCCCCACATTCGCCTTTTTCCGGTCCGAATCCTGCTGGCTCAAAAGGCTCTCTATGTACTGCTCCGTCCGGGCGACACTCATATTCTGCCGGGCGATCACGGCGATGGCCTCCATTTTCTGATGCTCCGCCGGCAGTTTCAGCAGCGCCCGGGCATGGCGTTCCGTAAGCCCCGCATGTCGCAAAGCTTCCAGCACCCGGGGCGAATGGCGCAGCAGGCGCAGCTTATTTGCCACCCCGCTCTGGCTCTTTCCTAAGAGCTTTGCCACCTGCTCCTGACTCATCTCCCACCGGCGCAGCAGCAAATCAATGCCCCGCGCCTCCTCTATGAAATCCAGATCCTGCCGTTGGAGATTCTCCACCAGCGCCGCCATTGCCGACTCCTGCTCGGACATCCGCATAATGATGCAGGGGATCTCCGTAAGTCCAGCCTGAATCCCCGCCCGCAGACGCCGCTCTCCGGCGATCAGCTCATAGGCAGTCCCCACCCGGCGGACAGACAGGGGCTGCAAGATCCCGTGCTGCCGAATGGATTCGGTCAATTCATCCAGCGCCTCCTCCAGGAAGATCTTTCTGGGCTGCACCGGGTTGGGAATAATGGCCTTTGCCGGCAGAAACACCACCCGCCCGGTCTCCATATAGGTTTTCAGTTTCTGGCATTGCATAACGTGTCCTCCTTGGTTGTTAATTCCAGTTTAGCGGGAAATTGTTTAGAAAACCCACGAATTTGCACCTGTTTCCCAGAAAAATCATCGACAAACTTTCGTTGTAATGTGGCGTTCTGTGTGGTACAATGGATAAAAACCGCTAAGGAGTACAGGTTTTATGGAATCAAGAAAGCTTTACTACGAAGATAGTCACTTAAAGACCTTCGATGCCACTGTCACCGGCTGCCAGGAAGTGTCCGGTGGCTGGGAAATCACCTTGGACGCCACCGCTTTTTATCCCGAAGGGGGCGGTCAGCCCTGGGATACCGGCGCATTGGGAGAAAGCAAGGTGCTGTCCGTCCGGGAAAAGGGTGAGCAGGTGATCCACCTGTGCGATGCCCCCCTGATCGTGGGCAGCGCAGTCACCGGCAGCATTGACTGGGATCGCCGGTTCGACTTTATGCAACAGCATTCCAGCGAGCACATGGTTTCCGGTATCATCCACCGGCGCTATGGCTGGCACAATGTGGGCTTCCACATGGGCGCGGATGTGGTGACCATCGACTTCGACGGACCCATCCCCCAAGAGGAGCTGCAAGACATTGAAGATACTGTCAACGCAGCTATCTGGGAAAACCTGCCGGTCAAATGCTACTATCCCTCCCAAGAGGATCTGCCCTCCGTTCCCTACCGCCGGAAACGGGATCTGCCGTGGCCGGTGCGGATCGTGGAGATCCCCGGCATCGACCTGTGCGCCTGCTGCGGAACCCAGGTGCAGCACACTGGCGAATTGGGATTGGTGAAGCTCCTTTCCTGTGTGAAATTTCACCAAGGGGTGCGGATAGAAATGGTTTGCGGCAAGCGGGCAACGGCGCTTCTTAGCGCCATCTACGAGCAGAACCGGCAGGTCAGCCAGACCTTCTCCGCCAAGATTCAGGAGACCGGCCTTGCCGCCCGGCGGTTCAGCGATGCTCTGAACGCAGAAAAATTCCGGGCGACCGGTTTGGAAAAGCGATTATTTTCTTACATCGCCCAAGGCTACACCGGGCAAAACCTTGCCCTCCACTTTGAAAAAGAGCTGTCTCCCGCCGCCAACCGGGAATTGTGCGATGCTATGGCTTCGCACTGCGGCATGGCGGTGACCCTGTCAGGAAACGATGAAAAAGGATATGCCTTATGCATCATCAGCCGCGCGCTGGATGCCAAGACCGTGGGCGCCGAAGCGGTGCAAGCCCTGGGCGGTCGGGGCGGCGGAAAACGGGAAGCATTTCAAGGAACCCTCTCTTCCACAGAGCAAACCATCCGGGAATATTTCGCCCAACAAAAAATAATTTGACGAATATCCAAATAGCTCTTGCAAAACCCACCCAAAACTGGTAGAATTACAGTACAGCATATAGCTGGCAGCAAAGGAGGAATTTCCATGATTCAAGTTATTATGGGCCTGAAAGGCTCCGGTAAAACCAAGCGGCTTATTGACGCCATCAACTCTGCCGTGGCAAACGCCCAGGGCGATGTAGTCTGCGTCGAATACGGCAAGCAGCTGACCTACGATGTCAACTACCGTGTTCGCCTGGTCAACTCCAAGGAGTACGGCATCAACAACATAGATATGCTCAAAGGTCTGCTGAGCGGTCTGCACGCCGGCAACTTTGACATCACCAATGTGTACATCGACAATCTGTACAAGACCATCGGCGCCGACCGTGCCACCGGTGAGGAATTCATTCTGTGGTGCGCTGAATTTGCAGAAGCCAACAAAATGAATATCACCATTACTGTTTCCGATGATGCCGCCGGTGCGTCTGACGCCATCAAGCCTTATTTGGTATAATCACCCATACGCCGCCGTGGAATGAACGGCGGCGTAATTTTTTGTTTTCTTTTTGGCAGGTTTGTGATAAAATAACTGTATGAGGTGAAAAGGAGCTGTTCCTATGAAAAATACGGTATTTACGGGCATGGCAACTGCCATGGTCACCCCCATGACCCCCCACGGCGTGGATTATGACACCCTTGCCCGATTCATTGAATTCCAAATTGAAAACGGGATCAACGCCCTGGTGGCGGTGGGCACCACCGGCGAAAGTGCCACATTAAGCCCCCAGGAGCGAAAAGAAGTGATCCGCTTTACCGTCCGGCAGGTCAATGGACGGGTACCTGTCATCGCCGGTACCGGCACCAACAACACCGCCCACGTGCTGGACTTTACCAAAAGCGCCTGCGACGACGGCGCCGATGCGATCCTGGTGGTGACCCCTTACTACAACAAAGCCACCCAAAAGGGTCTGATCAATCACTACACCGCCGTGGCAGATGCCTCCCAAAAGCCAGTGATCCTATACAGCGTGCCCAGCCGCACCGGCTGCAATCTGCTGCCGGACACAGTAGCTGTGCTGTCGGAGCACCCCATGATCTGCGGCTTCAAGGACGCAAACGGCAACATGGACCAGACGGTGGAGACCATAGCCAAGTGCGGTGACCGGATCGACATCTACTCCGGCGAGGATTCTCTCACCGTGCCCATGATGTCCATGGGCGCTGCCGGATGTATCAGTGTGCTGTCCAATGTGGTCCCCGCCATGGCGGTGGAAATGTGCGACAAGTTCTTTGCCGGAGACATTGCCGGCGCTGCGGCGCTGCAATGCAAGATGCTGCCCCTGATCCGGGCGCTGTTTTCCGAAGTCAACCCCATTCCTGCCAAGGCGGCGGTGGCTGCCATGGGCTTTGGGCAGGAATACCTGCGGATGCCCCTTTCCTATCTGGAAGAAGGCAACCGGGAAAATCTGTTAAAACAAATGCGTTTACTGGGAGTGAAAGTATGAGAGTGGTTATTTGCGGTGCCAACGGCACCATGGGCAAACTGCTGCAACAGCGGTTAGAGAAGAATATTGCAGGACTGGTGAGCATTGACGGCTTGAACGGTGTACCCCGCACCTTCCAAGAATTGGGCGACGTACAGCCCCGGGTGGTCATTGACTTTTCCCACCACACCGCCATCTTTGACGTGACGGATTACGCAATGAAAAACCGCTGCGCTCTGGTGGTTGCCACCACCGGTCACACTGAGGAGGAAAAAGCCGCCATTTTTGCCGCCGCCAAGTCCGTCCCCGTTTTTTACAGCGGCAACATGAGTCTGGGTATTGCGGTACTGTGCAACCTTGCCAAGCAGGCGGCGCAGAATTTCCCCGGCGCGGATATTGAGATCGTGGAGATCCACCACAACCGCAAGGTGGATGCCCCCAGCGGTACTGCAAAAATGCTGTTTGACGCGGTAAAAGAAGTACGCCCCAGCGCCACCGCCCACTGCGGCCGCGCCGGCGAGGGAAAGCGGGAGACCGGAGAGATCGGCATCAGCTCCTTGCGTATGGGCAACATCGTGGGTATCCACGAGGTGCATATCGTCACCCCCTCCCAGCAGCTGACCCTGCGCCATGAGGCGCACGACCGGGCTATGTTTGCCGACGGCGCGGTGGATGCCGCCAAATTCTTAGAGGGCAAGCCTGCGGGACTTTACACCATGACGGATCTTTTGGAGGAAAACTAGTGAAGATCCTGCACATGAGCGGCGCAGGAAATGATTTTGCGGTGCTGGACGCCCGGGATCAATCCTTGGATTTTTCCTCCCTTGCCACAGATCTGTGTAAAGAATTGGGCGCAGACGGTTTTTTGGCATTGGACCGATCGAACATCGCCGATTTTAAGCTGCATTTTTACAATCCCGACGGCAGTCGGGGGGAGATGTGCGGCAACGGCGCCCGGTGCATCTGCAAATTTGCCTATGATCTGGGTATTGCAAAAGACACTATGACATTAGAAACCGATGCCGGTCTTGTGTACGGCTGGCGGTTGGATAAAAACCGATACCGGGTGCAGCTGAATAACCCTGGGGCGGTGGATCTGCACTGTGTTCCCAATGCTACCTATGTGGAGCTGGGCGACCCGGGGATCCCCCACAGCGTTACAGAATACAACGCCTTGGAATGGGCGGATAAAGATGCGCTGCTTCCTGCATTTTTGGAATTCCGGAACTCTGATGCATTTCCAAAAGGGGTCAATGTGAATTTCTACCGGCAACTATCACCGGACACTGTGCGCATTTTGACCTTTGAGCGGGGCGTGGAGGATTTCACCCTTGCCTGCGGCACGGGAAGCGCCTCGGTGGCGGTGGTTTTATGGCTACAAGGGCGTCTGCCCCATGGTCGCTTGACCGCCCAAAACCCCGGCGGTGATCTGAACATCACCGTAGAAGGGGAAAACGGAACTGTCACCGCCCTGTACTTAGAAGGCCCGGCAGAAGTGATCACCGAACTGGTAATATAAAAACACGTGACCCTGAGTCACGTGTTTTTTCGCCCTTTTTGTCCATACTAGGGACAGGAGGGGATTTTTATGAAAGAAAACGAAAAGAAAACGCCCGCCCCGTGGGAGCTGAAAGACCCCAAACCGCCAGTGATCCAATCCGGTCACATGGAAAACCGGATACAGCACAAAAATCCGTAGGGGCAACTGTCGGTCATCCCTGTAAAAACAGAAGGCTCCTTAAAAAAGAGCCTTCTGTTTTATTGCTTATCCAACAAATAATGAACACTACTGATGACCTTGCCGTCTTGCAGGTAATATCGGGGAACCCGGCGGCTGATGCCGCAGACAAATTCATAATTGAAGGTGTCCGCTGCCGCAGCAATCTCCTCCACGGTAATGGTGCATTCCCCATCTGTGCCTAAAAGCACCACCTGGTCCCCTACGGTTACCCCGGGAATGTCCGTCACATCCACCATCATCTGATCCATGCAGATCCTGCCCAGAATGGGCGCTTTTTTGCCCCGGATCAGCACATAAAATCTGCCGCTGAGGGCGCGGCGGTAGCCGTCCGCATAGCCCACCGGCACAGTTGCCACCACCGTGGTTTTGGTGGTAACATAGGTGCCGCCGTAGCTGATCTCCCGTCCCGGCTCCAAAGTCTTCACATGGGTGACCCGACTGCTCCAATGCAGCGCAGGCTGCAAAGACAGGTTGTTGGGATCTACCTCGCTGCTGGGGTACAGTCCGTACATGACGATGCCCGCCCGCACCAGCTCATAATGCCGATCAAAATTCATGATGCCGGCAGAATTGTCCATGTGCCGCATTTTCACCTGCACACCCAAGTCCCGCAGCATCCGGTCAAAGGCATCAAACCGCGCCGCCTGCGCCCGGGATCTGGTCAGATCGGCGCAATCAGCGGTGGCGAAATGGCTGAACAGACCCTCCGGAACAATGCCCGGCAACCGGCAGATCTTAGCGCACACCCGGGCATCTTCCTCCGTCGCCTGAAAACCGATACGACTCATGCCCGTATCCACTGCCAGATGAAAAGGCGCTTCCACCCCCAGAGACTGCGCTGCCCGAGACAGTTCCAACGCGTCTTCATAGCGAAAAATCGTGGGGCGGATATTCTCACGGATCGCGGCAGAAAAGGCAGAGGTTGGGATCTGTCCCAAGATCAAAATGGGTGTTTTGATCTCTGCCTTCCGCAGCTCCATAGCCTCCAACATAGACGATACGCCAAACAGGGCGCATTGATCCTGCAACTGCCGGGCCACTTGAATGGCGCCGTGACCGTAGGCATCTGCCTTGACCACAGCAAGGACAGGCACACCTGCCTTTTCCCGGATGGCTTTAAAATTGGCGGTAATGATATCCAAATCTATGGTCACATGGGTATTATCAAACTGCATACTATCTGCTCCATAACCAGCGTCGCTTTCCGATCGCCTTGGTTTATTTTACGGTGCCGTTGGGATTAAACAGGGGCAATTTTTCCAAGTACACCAGATCCGCCCGGTCCTGGGCATCGCCCTCTGCCAGAATGGCCATACGTCCGACGATGGTACCGCCGGACCTTTCCACCAACGCCTCCAATGCCAGCAAACTCTCCCCGGTGGAGATCACATCGTCCACAATAAGGATCCGCTTGCCCCGAATCAGGGCGGCATCCGCCCCGTCTAAGTACAGTGTCTGCTCCCGGGCGGTGGTGATGGAACGGACCTTATACTCCATAACGTCCTTCATGTACAATTTCGGCGCTTTCCGGGCAAGGAGATACTTCTTATCCCCCGCCTGCCGCGCCATTTCATGGGCAAGGGGGATGCCCTTTGCCTCAGCGGTGAGTATATAGTCATACTCCGGCGCTTTTTCCAGCAGCGCTTTGGCGCAAGCCACCGTCAGCTCCGGATCTCCAAAGATCACGAAACCGGCGATATACAGCTCATCCGTCACCCGGCAGATGGGAAGATCCCGGTCAAGACCGGCAATATTCATACGGTAATACATACGATCCGCTCCTTTTTATTTCTCTTCTCATTATAAGCCTTTGCCACAGATTGTCAAGGCTCACAGAATTTCCAAAATCACATCCACCAGACGGCCGAACAGGTCATGGACTCTTGCGGCGGTTTCCACCACCTCGGCGTGATGCAGCTTCACAGGCAGCACACCGGCAGCCATATTGGTGATGCAGGACACGCCCACCACCTGCATGCCGCTGTGACCTGCCACCAGCGCCTCCGGCACTGTGGACATACCTACTGCGTCCGCGCCTAAGGTGCGGAACGCCCGGATCTCCGCCGGAGTCTCGTAGTTAGGACCGGAATACATCAGATACACACCCTCTTCCAAGGGGATCTGTTCCTGCTTCGCCCGGATTTTGATGGCATTGCGCAGCTTGGCGGTGTAAAGATCGCTCATGTCCGGGAATCGGGGACCGAACTTTTCTAAATTCTGCCCAATGAGAGGATTGCTGCCGGAGAAATTGATATGATCGGCAATGAGCATCAATGTGCCGGGGGTATATCCCAGATTCACGCCGCCGGCGGCATTGGTCAGCACCAAGGTTTTTACCCCCATTGCCGCCAGCACCCGCACCGGCAAGGTGATCTCCTGCATGGGAAGTCCCTCATAATAATGGACTCTGCCCTGGGCCACCACCACCGCCTTGCCTTGCTTTTTGCCGAACACGAAAGCGCCGGTATGCCCCTCCACCGTAGGCTGGGGAAAGTTGGGAATCTCCGAATAAGGGATCTTGACGCTGTCCTCCAAGGTATCCGCGTAGTCCCCCAGACCGCTGCCCAGCACCAGCGCCACAGCAGGCCGCAGGGTGACTTTTTCCAAAAGGTACGCCGCCGCAGCGGTGATTTTATCCTGCAATGTCATGGTATCACCTCAATATTATCATAGCACAATTCTCCCACCCCGTCAATTTGGATATTGTAGGGGCGACCATCGGTCGTCCGCAAGTGCGTAAAAACGGACGAGCAATGCTCGCCCCTACAACACGAAGAAGCAGGGCGGATGCATGCATCCGCCCCTGAATTTAATATATGCGGTAAAACAGCGCCAAGAACACCAGCGCCGCCGCCATGCACACGCCGCCCCAGACAAAGAGAAAGCCGAAGCCCGTCACTTTTTTCTGCCGGTGGCGTTCCACGTAATCGTAATACTTCTCCATCTTCCGTCTGCCCCCGGGGATCAGCGCCTTCCGCGCCACGTCCAGGCAGTACCCCAAGCCGTAGAAAAATCCGTCATTGGACACCCACAAAAGCACCCCCAGGCAAAGGGCAAGCAGACCGGGAAGGGTAAAAGCATCGCACAAAATTCGGTAGCGCTCCGCGCCGGTGGCATGCCCCACATCCCGGAGGATACAGTACACCGTCCCGAGGGCGATGCACACTCCGCCGGTGATTCCGTGTTTCAAAAGTCGTCCCTTCACAGCCTCAATTCCTCCCGGTATGCCTGCTCCTCGGCATTATTGCAATAGACAAAGTGACCGGGAGAAACCTCCCGCATGGTGGGCTGATCCACAGAATAATCATGGGCAGTGGCATCATAGACCTGCCGCACCCGCTGCTTTTCCACGTGGGGGTCCGGAAGCGGAATGGCTGAGAGCAAACTCTTGGTATAGGGGTGCAGGGGGTGGTCAAAAAGTTCATCGGCTGGGGCTAACTCCACCAATTTGCCGAAGTACATAACACCGATCCGGTCTGAAAAATACTTCACCACCGACAGATCGTGAGCAATAAACAAAATGGTCAGATCCAAGGTATTCCGCAGATCGTTCAGAAGATTGATGACCTGTGCCTGAATAGACACGTCCAGCGCAGAAATAGGCTCGTCTGCGATCAGCAGCTCCGGGCGCATGATAACGCTCCGGGCAATGCCGATCCGCTGCCGCTGACCGCCGGAAAATTCGTGGGGATACCGACCGGCGTGCTCCCGCACCAGACCCACCAGCTCCAAGATCTCATAAACCTTTTCGTCGATGGCCTTTTGATCCTTCATGCCTTGGATCACCAGACCCTCGGCAATGATCTCCCGGACGGTCATCCGGGGATTCAGGGATGCGATGGGGTCCTGAAAGATCATCTGAATATCCGTAACCATGCCGGAGGCAGCATGATCCTGCTTCGCCTTGCGGATCTCCGTTTTCAATTGGGCGATCCGTTCTTTACACGCCTCTGCCCGGGCAGGATCTTCCTTCATTTCCTTGCGGCAGGCGGCGATCTCGTCCCGATAGGCCTTGGTGCCTGCGCAGATCCGCTTGCCCTTAAAATAGATGCTGCCGGAGGTAATGTCGTAAATTTTGATAATACTCCGTCCGGTGGTGGTCTTTCCGCAGCCGGACTCCCCCACCAGGCCGAACACCTCGCCCTTTTTGATGTGGAAGGACACATCGTCCACCGCTTTGACAGAACCAAAGTGCTGGCACAGGTTTTCCACACGCAGCAGAACCTCTTTATTTTCCATGCTGCATACCTCTCATTCTTGCGATACGGTCAGTGATGATCTTGGGGATCTCCACCTTGGGCGCATCGGGGTGAAGCAGCCAAGTGGCTGCCCAATGGGTATCGGACACAGGGAATGCCGGTGGCTGCTGCTCAAAGTCGATCTCCATGGCATACTTATTCCGGGGAGCAAAGGCATCTCCCACAGGCGGATAGATCATATTGGGGGGCGTACCGGGAATGGCTTCCAGTTGTTCCTTGGTATCCAGATCCGGCATGGAGGACAAAAGCGCCCAGGTGTAGGGGTGGCGGGGGTCATAAAACACCTCATCCACTGTGCCGTACTCCACGATCTTGCCGGCATACATCACGGCGATCTCATCTGCCATATTGGCAACCACTCCCAGATCATGGGTGATGAAAATGACCGACAGGTGGCGCTCCTCTTTCAGCTTATTGATCAGCTCCAAGATCTGGGCCTGAATGGTCACATCCAACGCCGTGGTAGGCTCGTCACAAATCAGGATCTCCGGATCTGCCGCCAAGGCGATGGCAATGACGATCCGCTGGCGCATACCGCCGGAAAACGCAAAGGGATACTGGTCATACCGCATTTTCGGCTCTTTGATGCCCACTTCCTCCATGAGCTGAATGGCCCGCGCCTTTGCCATGGCGGGGGTCACCACATAGGAAGCCTTGGCCTGCTTATCCTGCAAGTAGCTTTGCAGCTGGGCGGTTCTCTGGATCATATCCACGCCCTCTGCCCCGGCGATCACCTGGATATAGCGATCCTCCAAGCGACTGATCAGATGCACCAGATCATCCTTTAACGCCCCGGTGTCATAGACGTTCTTAGGCCGCACCTTCCAGTCCACGGTCTTTCCCTTAGCGATCAGCGACTCCCGCTTCCGGCTCTGCCGTTGGAAGCGGGCTTCCTCCCGGGGGTTGGTATGCAGGGCGGAAAAATACCGCTGGATGCCGGTGACCAAACCGCTGCGGAGGGTATAAGCAAAGCTGTCCTTAACGATTTCCAGCCGATCGATGCTGTCCTCCACCCGGGACGCCAAGGTCTTGGCATAGGCAAGCGCTTGCGCCTTGGTAAAGTCCCCGGCAAAGAAGGTCTTTGCCTCCGCCAACAGGGGCAGGACTGCTTTTTTCTGCTCCAAAGCCGTCCGGAAGCTGTATTCCACCGCTTTCTGGGGATCATCCGAGCCGGTCTTCTGCATACAGGTTTTCAGCAGGGCGGTGACCCGGTGATATTCCTCCTTTGCCTGCCGGCGACTGGTCTTATTTTTCAGAAGCATGGCCTCTGTGATCTGCTTGCCGATCTTCACGATGGGATTTAGAGAAGACAGAGGGTCTTGGAAGATCATGGAGATCTCATCACCCCGGATACTGCACATCTCCTCCTCAGAGATCTTCAACAGGTCCTTGCCGTCGTAAATAATCTCGCCGCCCTCCACCATGGCGTTGCCTGCCAGAATCCCCAGGATCGCCTTGGAGGTGACGGACTTGCCGGAGCCGGACTCTCCCACGATGGCAAGGGTCTTACCCCTTTGCAGATCAAAGGAAATGTCCCGCACTGCCTTTACTGCGCCGCCGGCGGTTCGGAAGGAGATTTTTAAGTTTTTAACCGCTAAAATACTATTTTTCATATCAGTCCTCCACCCCGCGCAGCGCTGGATTGAACGCATCCCGCAGACCGTTGCCAAAGAGGTTGAAGCAGATCATCAGCAAAGAGATGATCAGCGCGGGATACAGCATCAGATGGGGGTAATTGGTCCAGATGCCGCTGGCATCGGAAAGAAGCGTGCCCAAACTGGTTTGCGCGCCGGAGCCCAGCTTGATGATGCCCAAAAAAGACAGCATGCTCTCGGTAAGAATGACACTGGGGATCACCAGTGCCGAAGAGGTAATGATCGTACCCAGGGTGTTGGGGAAGATGTGCTTCCAGATGATCCGGCGATCCCGAGCGCCCAAGGTCCGGGCGGCCATAACGTACTCCTGATGCTTGAACCGGTAGAACTGGGTGCGAACGCGGTTTGCCGTGCCGATCCAGCCGGTGAGCACATAGGCAAAGAGCAGACTGGGGATAGCGCCTACCCGCTTTGCCAAGTGGATCTGGAACAGGGTCGCCACCACAATAAAGGGTACGCCGGACAGAATATCCGTCACACGACTCAATACGATATCCGTTGTGCCGCCGTAATAACCCTCCACCGCGCCGTAAGCCGCGCCAATGAGGAAATTGATCACAGAAACGCACACCGCCACCAGCAGAGACAGCTTGATGCCCCCGGCAATACGAAGCGCCAGGTCATAGCCCTGAGAATCCGTGCCCAACAGATAATTGGGCTCACTGCCGTACAAATACTGATAGTAATTGTAGTAAAGCACCCGGATTTTTAGCTGGGCAGTCTGGGCATCGCCGCCGCCCACGTACTGGCTGTACACCAGATTGCCGGCAGCATCCCGCTTATAATTATCTTCCAGCACCAAGTCCGGGGAATAGGACAGTTGCTTGTCCTTACCACTTGCCGTTACAGAAACGGGCATGCCGCCCTTGGTCTTTGCCTTGTACCAGAAATTGGCATCCTCCGGGTCAAAGCAATAGCCGTTCTGGGTCTCCACCAAGGGGTAGAGCACCGGCAGACCGGTCTGCTGCTCCCACGCCAGGATTTTTTCATACTCCGCCTGCTCAATGATGGTGTAGAGGAAGCCTACTTCCAGATAGGTGTCCACGGTGGCGGGGAAATAATTGGCGGTCTTCTTCCCCGGCAGCTCCTGTACATAGGGGGTTCCGGCTTTGTAAATGGGCTGATAGGGGCTGTCCATGGCCGCTTCCAGGCTGACCACTTCGCCGTTTTTGCCCTGGGCGCCCACAGCGATGGCTTGCAGCTTAATATACGCCGCTTCGCTGTTATTCCGCTTAACACCGCCGGTGGCAATGCCCAGCTCCCGCAGCCATGTCACCCGACCGGGCTTTTTGGCATAGGTGCCGCACATAAAAGAGGCATCGTGGGCGGTGATCAGCAGGGGCGCAAGAAAGGCATACAGCACGATTGCCACAATGATCATCGCCGCAACCACCGACGCCTTGCTCTTGCGGAAGCGGATCCACGCATCCTTAAAATAACCCACCGGCTTATCTTCAAATTTTTGATCGGAGATCCGCTGCCCTCCATTGACAAAGGCAAACTTCTCCCTGGGAATGTGATTTTTTGCCATATTACTTCTCTCCCATTCTGATTCGAGGGTCGATAAAGCCATAACTCAGATCCACCACAATGCCTGCCAGCAGACCCACAAAGCTATAAAAAATGCAATCCACCATAAACACATCGTAGTCAAACAGCTGAATGGACTGGATATACAGCTGTCCCACGCCGGGTATGGAGAATATCCGCTCGATGATCATAGAGCCGCTCATAACGCTGATGAAAGAGCCGATGATCATGGGCAAAATGGGCACCATGGCGTTTTTCAAGGCATGGCGCGCCGTTGCCTGTCCCCGGGACAGGCCCTTGGTCCGGGCAAGGAGCATATAGTCGGAGGTCAAGGTCTCTGTCAATTCTGCCCGGGTGAACCGGCACAGGCTTGCTACCTCACCAAAGGACAGCGCCAAAATGGGCGGGAGCATGGAGTAGAACATCTTACCGGTGAACCAGCTGCCGCCGGCATCTGCCAGAGAATACACCGTCAGGGGCAGAAGGTCCAGCTTGAAATACAGAAAATACTGCACCAAAAACGCGTACACATAGCTGGGCACCGACACGAACACCATAACGCCGGTGCTAATGAGGGTATCCTGCCACCGGTTCTTTTTCACCGCCGCATAAATACCCAGCAGAATGCCCAAGGGAATGGAAAACAGCAGAGCATAGGTGTTCACCAGCACCGTGGGAGCAAGGCGGTTCAGCAGCAAATTCAGCGCCGGTTCCCGATACTGAATATACCAGGAAGTGCCAAAATCCAGCTTGGTGAAGATATTTTTTAGATAAATGCCGTACTGGGTCAGCAGGGGTTCATTATAGCCCAGGGCATCCCACCGGGCTGCGATGGTCTCTGCCAGATTCTTATCCTGGGGCAGTTCCCGGGGCAAAAGCCGGATGAGCATAAAGCAGATGGTGGTGACTACAAAAAACACAAAGAACATAAGAAGTATTCTTTTCAGCACATATTTGAACATTTTCATAGGATTCTCTCCTTTTTGGTGATCTGCTGTCCTTCAACAAGGGTTGTTTTCGCAGCCTTTGTTGAAAGGCAGTAGGATTTTGCCGAAATGCGCCATGGGGTAACAAAGCCAGGGAGGCTGCTGCCCCCCTGGCTTGCTTCTCTGTAAATTTTTATTCGTAGCTCAGGGTTCCGCCAATGGAGGATACATAATCCGCCCACTTGACATCGTTGTAATTGTAGCTCATCAGCTCCATGCCGCCGAAGCCGTACATAACATTGTATTCATCGGTGTAGTCGCTGACCTGATAAGACTGCAAGTAGGCCTCGCAGGAGTTTGCCAGGGGAATCCGGTAATACTTGGCCAGGAACTCACGCTCCATAGCGGCGGTGATTTCCAGCTTTACACCGTTGTTGGCGTTGGCGTAGGGACCGGTACCCACCATAGAACGGGACCAATCCTGCCAGGTCTTGGTGACATCCTTGCCGTCCAGCTTAATGGTCAGGGTCTCAGATGCGGGATTCCAGCAAGCGCTCTCGTGGATATCATACTGCTGGGTATCGCAGTAGACCTGCATGTGCCGGAAGGGATAGAATGCCGCGCCGCCCCATGCGCCATAGCCGATGGCATATTCGCCATTGCCCACCTTGCTGTGCCGCTCGGGAATGTTGCCCACAGCTTCCAGCGTGATGGTGCCGAAACCGGAATCTTCCGCAGCGGCATTCAGGTACTCATTGAGCTTTGTGACCTGATTCTGAATGGCAGAATCCAACTCACCGCCGGAGTATGCGATCTGGATTTTAATATCCTGACCGGCAGTATACAGACCGTCATTTACCAGCTGGGTACATGCAGTCTTCATCAGATCCTTTGCCTGGGTCAGATTGTAACCAGTGATAGAAGCATAAGCCTCTTCCACGGTCTGATAAGTGGTGCCGTTAACGTAGCCCACGCCGTACAGCTTGCAGATGGTATCCATAGCAACTGCCGTCCCACGGTAGGTGGAGTAGGGATCGTTATACACATCATAATAATACATATCGCTCATCAGAGCATATGCAGGCTTGTAGCCGGGGGTAGCGGAGACCCAGTCGCTGCGGTCGATTGCCAGAGAGAACGCCTTACGGAAGTTCTTGTTGGACAAAACCACAGAGTTCTGATTGCCCTTGGAACGGTCCATTTCCTTCAAATCTCCCAAATCGGTATTGAAGAACAGGGACATGGTGTAGGTCTCTTCCACCCGCTTCATCTGATCGGAGAAATTGTAATTTGCGATCTCGTCGGCAGGGGGTGTCCACCGGGACAGCTCGCCCTTCAAGAATGCCTGCTTTGCAGCCTCGTTGGTCATCTGGTCAATGACGATCTTGGTGGTCTGCCAGGCCTGCACCTTCTCGCCGTCTACCTCATAATCGGTCTCGGCGTACAGGGTGCCGTCTTCCCGCTTCTCGAACGCATAGTAGTTCTCATTCTGTACAAGAACCACCTGCTTGCCCTTCTGTACGGAGGTCAGCTTGTAAGGACCGTAGGACATGGTGTTTGCCAATTCGGTGCCGTAGTTGGTGGTCACCAGCTTGCCGGAGGTATCCTTGCCCTGCTCATACAGGCTCTCGTACACCAGCCAGTTGGAGGTGCAGGAGGACAGGAAGTAGTTCAGGTCGATCCGCGCCTGGGTGACATAGCGGATGGTGTAGTCATCCACCTTGTAGCAACCCACGGAAGCATCATAGGTGGACGCGTAGTTTTCATTGTAGTTCTCATTGGCCGTTTGCACATACAAAGAGAGATTGCCCTTGGCATACTTATCCTCTTTGTACTTCACATACAGCTGCTTGCCGGAAACGCCGTTGCTCTTGGCATCACTGTATACGGTCTCATCCTCAATGGACAAGAACTCAGGCAGAGGATTGCCGCTGGCGTCGGCATAGCCGGTGAGTTTCAGATCCTTGGTGCTCAGGAACACCTTGCCCTTATTGCCGCTTTCCATTGCCTTATTGTAGGCAGTGGCCACGTACAGGTCCTTGGACAAGGCATGGTAATAAGCATAGCCGCCGGCAACTGCGGACTCACCGTTATAATACAGGTTTGCCCGATAGTTCTTCATGGCAGGATCCAGCAGCGCCTTCATAGAGTAGACGTAGGTATCGGCATTGATGGGGGTGCCGTCCTGCCACTTCATGTCGGGATTCAGCTTGATCTCAAAGACATAACCCTCCTGGGTATTGTCAGCGCTCTGACCGGAAGGCAGGGTGACCTTATACTTGGTCAGGTCATCCTTATGCTCGGCTGTTACGTCAGTAATGGACTCAGCAGCCTTGTATACCCACTGGTACACACCCTCTTCGGAGTCCTGAATGGACTGGGTGGCAAGGGGCGTTTCCAGATACTGCAAAATCTCACTGTCGTAATTGGTCTGCCAGACATGGGGGTTCCAGTTGGTGCCCAGCTGCTCGGTATAGGTACGGTAGGTGTAGTCCGTCTCCTTGGGTTTCTCAACGACGCCGCCCTGGGTGCCGTCCGTCTGATCCGCAGGCTTCTTACAGCCGGCAAGACAACCCAGAACCATGACCAGAACCAAAAGCATCGCTAAAATTCTGATGGGCTTGTTCATGTTTCTTCCTCCTAAACATATATTTCCCCGGATATTCCCGCAGAATATCCGAAATCTACCGGTTTCCTGTTTGCATAAACGGTTGCGATAGCCGAGGAAATTATAGCATATTTCCCCTATGTAATCAAGAATAATCTTCCCCTTTGCGGGGTTTTTTACAGTTTGTTCACCAATATGGCAAGGGTATATTCCAGTATTCCCAGATTGTGTTAAAAAAACCGGACAAATCACAAAAATTGGCCCACATGATTTAAAAACCGCTGTCTGATGACAGCGTCAGTCTGTCAGAAAACTCGTTTTTTGACAGACTGGCAGAGGTCAAAGGAGCCGTCAAGACAAGCAACTCGCACGCGTCGGCGTACAGGTGGTACGTTAGCGTGCGAGTTGCGCAGTAAGTCAAAATGCCTTGCATAGCAAGCATTTTCACCCCTCATCCGTCAAAAATCAAAGATTTTTGCCACCTTCCCCTGGGGGAAGGCGCTTCACAAAATCCTTTATGTTATCTGGCTTTTTGACGATTGACGGCTTTTTTGAAACTCTGACCGCTGTCCGGTGACAGCGGTTTTGCTTACAGGGGCTCTTGTTTGATTTTGGCATAACGGCGGGGATATTGGGGCGGGGTCTTGGCGATCTTTTTCAGCACGATCACCGCATGGGCAGTTCCGTCTATGGGAAACTGCGCCACCTGCTCCACCTGCAAGCCCAGCTTCTTCACAGCATTTTTCGCCTCTGCCAGTTCTTCCTCTGCGGCAGCACCCTTCATGGCAAGGACCCTGCCCCCTACTTTCACATAAGGCGCGGTCAGTTCCAGCAGGATATTGAGCCTTGCAACGGCGCGGCTGGTGGCGATATCATAGCTCTCCCGCCGGGTCTGCACCGCTTCCTCAGCTCTTGCGGTAACACACTCCGCCGCCACACCCAAAGCAGGCAGCGCCGATTCCAGCCAATGCATCCGCTTGCCCAGAGAATCCAGCAGTGTCAGCTCCACCTCCGGGCAGGCGATCTTCACCGGCACGCCGGGAAATCCTGCGCCGCAGCCCACGTCGATCATACGCTTGCCCTTCAAATCCTCCAATGTCAGCAGGGAAAGGCTGTCCAGCAGGTGCAGCTTTGCCACCTGCTCCGGATCGGTAATGGCTGTGAGGTTCATCACTTCATTCTGCCGGATCACCGCCTCGCCAAAGGCGCACAGCGTATTCTGTTTTTCCTCGTCCAGGGAAAGACCCAGCAGGGGCAATCCCTTGGCCAATGTGTTTTTCATAGTGATTTTCCTTATGCATCCGGGTGGTCGCTGAGATCCACCTGGGTCTTATCCATGGGATTGAAGGGGGTTTCCTCCTCCACCAATGCCGGCAGAACCACTTCCTGAATATGCCAGCTGGTCAGCAGATCGTATGCCTTGGCATCCTCCCGCTCCCGATCTCCAAAAAATTCATCACACTGTTTCAGATCCCGCCCCAGGGCAACGCTTTCCACCTCCCGGGTCCTCTCTGCCGCGCCGGACCCGCTAACAGCATCCAGCGCTTCCAGCGCTTTCAGACAGTAGCGGTAACCCATCAGGGCGCCGGAATACTGAAAGAGCACATCCTCATTGTTCATACAGGCAAGGTAGCCCGCAAAGGCAGCATCCCGCTCCACGGCAATGCTGGACCGGCGGGCCATCTCCCGGCACATGGCAAAGGGCAGCAGCACACCGGGGACATTGGGATTCACCGCAGCTTCTCCCGTCAAACCCACCGTCACGCCGGTAACGCCCCGGGCGGTATAGCCTTTCGCCCAGCCCAGCTTTTTCACCGGTGTCATAGAACCGGCAAAGACTGACAGGGACTGGTCGTACACCAACACCTCAAAACCGTCAACCGCCTGCGTGGCAAGACTTTCAAAGCTTCCGGTCTCCACCTCACCGTCCTTTCGCTGGACCTGCTGGGACAGGGCATTTGCCTGATCCCGGTAGTAAACGGCGGCATTTTCCAGCTCGGTGATATCGTAAGGTGTCTCTTCCAGGCGAATATCCTCCGACAGAGGACCGGAATACTGATTCAGCCCATAAAGACAGGTGTTCAAAAAAATCACCACCGCCGCAGCGGCGCAGACCCAGCCGCCCCAGCGGATGGGATTCCACTTAAACAGGATCATCAGCGCAGCGCTCACCGCCACCAAGGTCACCGCCGCAAACAGCAGCGCCTGCCACAGGCAGAAGGATACCCCACTGCTCCAATCCGCAAGAAACGTCTGGGCCATGCGGGTCACATAAGGGTAGATCATATCCACCAGCACCGCATGTCCCTTGGCAAAGGCCTCCAACGCCCAGCCGCACGCCAGCAAAATCCCTGCGGTCAAATAACCGATCCAATATTTCAAAGGACAACGCCTCCTTCATTCCAAACCTTGGATAATCTAGTATATCACACCGGGTCCTGCTTGTCCAGTACGCCTGTAACACCGTCTTTGTAAAGACCGGTCACCGTCACCACGCGCACCTGATTGTGCAGATCCTCTCCCGCTACATATACTTTTACATAATTGGGTGTATACCCGGTATAGTATGCCCCATCTTTCTCTTCAAACAGCACCTGCACGGCAGAACCCACCAAATTTTCCCGATAGGCGCGGGACATTTCCTCCGCCACCGCCATGGCTGCCCTGCTGCGGGCCTCCTTGACGGCATTGCCGTGCTGCCCGGGCATCTTATCCGCCGGCGTGCCGGGACGGCGGGAATAGGGGAAGATGTGCATATCCCCGAAGGCGCATTTCTTTATAAATGCCAGGGACGCGGCAAACTCCTCCTCCGTCTCCCCCGGGAACGCCACGATCATATCGGTAGTAATGCTGCATCCGGGGAAATAGGCATTGAGAAGCCTTACGCTTTCCAGATACCGGGCGGTATCGTACTTCCGCTTCATCCGTGCAAGAACCGTATCACAGCCGGACTGCATGGACAGGTGAAACTGGGGGCACAGGTTAGAGAGCTTTTGCAGTCTTTGGCAAAATTCCTCCGTCACGATCCGCGGCTCCAAAGAACCCAGGCGCACCCGCAAATGGGGCACTGCCCCGCAGACCGCCTCCAAAAGATCGGTCAGAGTGGGCTTGCCCGGCAGATCTACGCCATAGGACGCGATCTCAATGCCGGTGACCACCAGCTCCCGATAGCCCTGCTGGGCCAGCTGCTCTGCCTGCTCCACCGCCAATTCCATAGGCGCGGAACGGACCGGTCCTCTGGTATAGGGAATAATACAGTAGCTGCAAAAATTCACGCAGCCGTCCTGCACTTTCAGCATCGCCCGGGTACGGCCTGCCAGACCGCCTGCCGGCAGCACCTCAAAAAACCTGCGTTTCAGCGCCGCATCCAGCACCCTGCCTTTGACGCGGGTCCGGGCGGTTTCCAGCACCTGCTGCAAGAACGCCTCCCGATCACCGCTGCCACCCAGCACATCAATGCCCAACGGCTCCAAGGCATCGGCAGCGTGCTGAGGATAGCACCCGCACACCCCGAGGACCGCCTCCGGATTCTCCCGGCGGCAGCGACGGATCACCGCCCGGTTTTTCTTATCGGCAACGGCAGTCACCGAACAGGTATTGATAATGTATACATCACACCCTTGGGAGAAATCACAAACTGTATGTCCCTGTGCCGTGAGCAGCTGCTCCATAGCCTGGGTCTCGTACTGATTCACTTTACAGCCCAAGGTGTAAAATCCAATCTTCATTGTATGATTCACCAACAATCGCTTTCTTTACAGATTATTTTTCTGGTTCTTTTCCAATTGCTATTTCATTACGCTTTTCTTATAATATACATTGTTATTATACGCAATGCAAACCCTTTTGTATAGTATCGGAGGCTATTTTTCATGAGTTTTCATATTTTCCTTTCCACTTTTGAGCAAATTAAGTCCTTTGTGACCCTGGCGGCGCGGCAGCCTTTTGATATCCGCGTGAGCAATGACCGGCAGACCATCAACGGCAAGGACTTTATGGGCATGTGTTCTTTGGACTTCTCCCGTCCTTTGAGCGTGCAGGCCGATTGCTCCGCCGATGAAGCTGCTGAATTTCACCAAAACGTACTGGCTATGCAAAGCTAAGCTTTCCGTCCCGGGAATCCCCGGGGCGGTTTTTTTATAAAAAACAGTAGGCAAATTGAAACAAATGTGCTATGATATTAAGAAAAGGAGGTGGCGCGAATGCGGATACTGGGCATCGACCCGGGCTATGGAATCACAGGCTTCGGTCTGATTGAAGGAGAGCAGGGGCGGTTTCAGCTTCTGCGTTGCGGCGCTATCACCACTCCGGCAGGTATGGATTTTTCCGCCCGTCTGGAAATCATTTACAATGACATGGTAAAGCTTCTGGAAGTGGCAAAGCCGGACTGCGTTGCCATTGAAGAGCTGTTCTTCGGACAGAACGTCACCACCGGCATCGGCGTTGCCCAGAGCCGGGGGGTCATCCTGCTGGCCATCCGGCAGGCAGGACTGGAAGTTGCCCAGTACAAGCCCATGCAGGTCAAGCAGGCGGTGGTGGGTTACGGGAACGCCACCAAGCATCAAGTGATGGATATGACCCGCAGGATCCTCAACCTTTCTCAAATGCCTAAGCCGGACGATGCCGCCGATGCCATCGCCATCGCCCTGTGCCACGCCCGGTCAGCAACATCATTGCTTGCAAAGGTACAACAACGCTCGTAGGGGCGATTCACGAATCGCCCGCGGGTCATTCATGAATGACCCCTACAAACCGATCAAAAAGGAGTGTCCTCTATGTTATACTACGTTTCCGGTACTGTGACCGTATTGGAGCCGGGATTGGCTGTGATCGACTGCGGGGGTGTTGGCTACGGTTGCCGTGTCACCGCCTACACCGCATCCCAACTGAAATTGAATCAGCCGGCGAAGCTGTACATCACCGAATCCATCCGGGAGGATGCCTATGATATCTACGGCTTTTATAATCGGGAGGAGCAGCGGTGCTATGACCTTCTGACCTCCGTCAACGGGGTAGGTCCCAAGGCAGCGCTGGCCATCCTCGCCGCAGGCCCCCAGAACTTCACCTTAGCGGTGATGACCGGGGACGAAAAGCTTCTCACCGCCGCCCAGGGCGTAGGCAAAAAGATCGCGCAGCGGATCATTCTGGAACTGAAAGACAAGATGGGCAGCACCGCCCAGCTGGACTTCTCCGGTCCTGCGGTCACCGCCCCCATCACCGGCAACGCCACCGCCATGGCAAACGCTGCTTTGCAGGAGCTGGGCTACGCCCCCGCAGAGATCGCCGCCGCCCTGAAAGGCATTGACCCCAACGCCACCACCGAGGAAATGATCCGCTACGCATTAAGAGCCATGGTAATGAAAGGATAGTAATTGACAATTGACAATTGACAGTTGACAATTAAACGGAACCTTTTTATGAACAACACAATTCAGGACAAGAGTTTCCGGTTCGCGGTGCGAATCGTAAACCTCTGCAAATATCTACAAACAGAACAAAAAGAGTTTGTTTTAACCAAACAACTGTTAAAAAGCGGCACCAGCATTGGCGCAAATGTTTCAGAGTCTCAACAGGCGCAAAGCCGGTCCGATTTTATCAGCAAGCTGAATATTGCGCTAAAAGAAGCCTATGAAACCAATTATTGGCTTCGTTTATTGCACGAAACAACTTACTTAACTAATGATGCATTTCAATCCATCATTACAGATTGTCAAGAATTAGAGCGTTTACTAATTTCTATTATCAAAACATTGAAAGAATAATTGTCAATTGTCCATTGTCAATTGTCCATTCAACCGGAGGTCTGTTATGAGCTTAGAATTTTCTCAGGAATTGGACAGTCCCATTATTTCCCCCACCTTTGCCCCTCAGGATGCAGGCGAGATCGGTCTGCGTCCCAAGCTTCTTTCCGACTACACCGGACAGGAGAAAGCCAAGGGGAATCTGTCGGTATATATCGAAGCGGCGCGGCTGCGGAATGAGCCTTTGGACCACACCCTGCTATACGGCCCTCCCGGTCTGGGCAAGACCACCCTTGCCGGTGTCATTGCCAACGAGATGGGGGCAGGGATCCGGGTCACCTCCGGTCCTGCCATTGAAAAGCCCGGTGATCTGGCGGCATTGCTGACCAATCTGAATCCCGGGGACATTCTTTTTATTGATGAGATCCACCGCTTAAACCGGGTGGTGGAGGAGATCCTCTACCCCGCCATGGAGGACTTTGCCATTGACATCATCGTGGGCAAGGGCCCCTCTGCCAATTCCATCCGGCTGGATCTGCCTAAGTTTACCCTGGTAGGCGCAACCACCCGCGCCGGTCAGCTTTCCGCGCCCCTGCGGGATCGGTTCGGCGTGAATCTGCGTCTGGAACTGTACACCAACGAGGAGCTTGCAAAAATCGTCACCCGCAGCGCCGCCATTTTGGGCATGGACATCGACCCTGCCGGCGCTATGGAGATCGCCTCCCGTAGCCGGGGCACACCCCGGATCGCCAACCGCTTCCTGCGGCGGGTACGGGACTTTGCCCAGATCATGTGCGACGGTGTCATCACCAAGGAAGCAGCAGACCTGGCCCTGTCCCGTCTGGAAGTTGACGAATTGGGTCTTGACAACATCGACCGGCGTATGCTCACCGCCATCATGCAAAATTACGGCGGCGGTCCTGTGGGATTGGAGACCCTTGCCGCCACCATCGGTGAGGAGGCAGTGACCTTGGAAGACGTGTATGAGCCCTACCTGATGCAGCTGGGCTTCCTCACCCGTACCCCCCGGGGACGATGCGTCACCCCCCTTGCCTATGACCATCTGCACATTCCCTACAATGGACAATCTACCTTTGAAATTTGAGAATTTTTTCCTAAAAAGCCAAAAAAGAGGAGAAAATTCTTTATAAAGGATTGACAAAAGTTTTTTATTTGTGTATAATCCCCCGTGTGGCAGTATGCTGTCACCATATATCTTTGACCCTGCGTTATACCGGTTCAGTAAGGGCAGGCTTTCACGGGGCACAACAAACCGAAGAGAGGTAAAATCAATGTACGAAGACAAGACTTTAGTTTGCAAAGAGTGCGGCAACGAATTCGTTTTCACCGCTGGTGAGCAGGAATTCTACGCAGAGCGCGGCTTCCAGAACGAGCCCCAGCGCTGCAAGGCATGCCGTGACGCCCGCAAGAACGCTACCCGCGGTCCCCGTGAGTTCTTCACCGCTACCTGCGCACGCTGCGGCGGCGAGGCAAAGGTTCCCTTCGAGCCCAAGTCCGACCGTCCCGTATTTTGCAGCGAGTGCTTCGCTCAGATGCGCGCAGAAGGCTAATTTGCAACGATTAAGCAGCACCGGTTCTTCCGGTGCTGCTTTTTTTGTGCTTATAAAGAAGGTATTTCGTTTCCCTGCCTGTCATTCCGAGCCAGTGCGCACACTGGCGTGGGAATCTCAAAGCAGACATTTTCTATTTGAGATTGCCACACCAGTGACACGGTCACTGGTTCGCAATGACAAAAAATGCTTAACTTAATGACATTGCCCGGGAACGAGTGTTCCTGCATTATTGACACCGCAAGATTTTCCATTTATAATGTTTCCATCTTTGCAGAAAGCCGGTGACAATTATGGAGCATGCATTAAGCTGGGACTTTACATTGGCAAACTACGGACCGGTGTGGTCATTTTTGGTGCAGCTGGGCCTTTTATTACTGTTTTTAATGCTGGGAAATATCCTCCGCAGGACCATCCCCCTGTTCCGGAAATGTCTGATTCCCTCAGCGCTGCTGGGAGGCGGTCTGCTGCTCATCGTGGACATTATCACCAAACAGTTCGGCATTACTTTGGTCAATAACCAGATGATGCAGGTCATCACCTACCATTGCCTTGCTTTGGGCTTTGCCGCCATGTCCTTAAAGACGGAAAAAAGCAACACCACAGCACGCCGTTCTCAGATTTTGGAATTTGGCGCTTTGCAGGGCGGCACCTATATGCTGCAAGCCTTTGTGGGTCTGGGTATCACCATTGTGTTCTTCCTGCTGACCCGGTACAGTGACAAAGTAATCTCCTATATCGGCGGTCTGATTCTGCCCCTCGCCTATGGGCAGGGTCCCGGCAACGCCCTGACCTGGGACATCAACTTTACCAACACCCCCGCCGCCCAATTTGCCGGCAACGGCAGTTTCGGACTGTCCCTTGCCTCCATCGGTTTTGTAGTGGCGTCGGTATTCGGCGTTCTGTACATTAACATTTACAAGAAGCGGGGTGATCTTCGCATCCGGCAAGCAGGTGAACAGGCAGAATTTATCGACCTGACCAATCCTGACGGCAACGAGATCCCCGACAACGAATCCGTGGATAAATTCTCCATCCAGATGGGCTTTGTGGCGCTGGCATACGCCCTGGCCTTCGGTTTCATGTGCCTGTTGGGCATCCTTTCCGACTTTACCAACAGCATCGCCTGGGGCTTTAATTTCCTGTGGGCATCTCTGGCTGCCATGGCCATCCGGGCAGGGGTAAAGCTTCTCAGAAAGAAGAATCTCATGCACCGGGAATACATCAACAACTATCAGATGGACCGGATCTCCGGCTTTGCCTTTGACCTGATGATCGTAGCGGGTGTGGCTGCCATTGAGATCAACGACATTAAGGGCTACATCCTGCCTATTGTAATTCTCAGCGTCGTAGGCGCTGCCATCACCTATCTGTACATCCGAAAGGTGGCAAAGACCTGCTTCAAGGGCTTTGAGCATGAATTCTTCCTGATGAGCTTCGGTACCCTCACCGGCACCGCTTCCAACGGTATGATCCTGATGAAGGAGATCGACCCGGGTCTGAAAACCCCCACCGCAGGACTGTATATCCTATCCAACTTCCCGGCGATGGTGATGATCGCGCCGCTGCTGTTCCTTTTGAAATTTGCCGGCAGTTCCTTCCAAAACGCTTGTATCGCTTTTGGTATCTTCCTGCTGCTTTGGGCGATATACACCGTCTACCTGTTCCGCAGAAAGCTCTTCAAACAACATTATAAGAACACCCCGGAAAACACCTGGGACGAAAACTGAAAAAACCGGCAGAGATGCGAGCGCATCTCTGCCGGTTTCATTAGAATCATTTCTCATTTTCTTCTGTGGGTTCTTCCGCAGGAATCTCCTCCGGGACGATTTCCTCTGCTGCCGCAGCCTTGGCGGCAACCTGATTCACATAGAGCTTTGCCGGATCATGGGCGCGAAACGCCATGATCACCAGCACCGCCACCGCTGCAAAGCAGCTCAATGCCCCCAGCATCTGGCTGACCCGGAAGGGTCCCCAGTACAGACTGTCGGTACGCAGACCCTCAATAAAGGTTCTGCCCAAGCCGTACCATGCAGCATACCCCAGGGCGATCTGTCCGTCATATTTCCGCCGCTTGGACAAGAAATGCAACAGGACAAAGCCCACGGCATTCCACAAGGATTCATACAGGAAGGTAGGATGGTGGTAGGTCACAGCGCCGGTGGCTGCGTTTTCCAGACCCATGCGCAGAAAGTTCTCTGTCTGAGCGCCGAAGGCTTCCCGGTTGAAGAAGTTACCCCAGCGGCCGATAGACTGACCGATGAGAAAACCCAAGGAAGTAATGTCCAGCGCCGTACCGATGGGGATTTTCTTCACAAGGCAGTAGACCACAATGCCAATGGCCGCGCCGATAACACCGCCGTAGATGGCGATGCCGCCCTCCCAGATATACAGCACCCGGATGGGCGCTGCGGCAAATTCATGCCATGCAAAGATACAATAATAAATACGGGCGCAGATAATGGCAAAGGGGACGATCATCATAGCGCCGTCCAGAATATCATCCTGGGTCAGTCCAAATTCCTTGCCCCGGCGCAAGCCGTAAATACTGGCAAGGAGCAGTCCCAGCACGATGATCAGTCCGTAATACCGGATGGACAGGGGGCCAATGTCAAAACCGTAGCCGGGATTTACGGAAATCCCCAGTCCGGGAAAGGAAATGGTGGAATAGTGCATTATTCTTGCTCCTCCTTTGGGTGAATGACCGCCAGACACATCCGATCCGGGGTGATGACGGTTTTGATAAACTGCCGGACATCCTCACAGGTGACCTGCCCATAAAGCGCCGGAATACGGAAATAGTCAAACTTGGAGAAATGATAGGCGCAGATCCGGAAGCACAGAGAATCGAAGCTGTCCATGGCGCGGATCCGTCTGCCCAAAGCGCTGCGCTTCATCCGCTGGAAATCCGACTCGGGAATACCGGTCTGCGCCAGCTGCTCTGCCTGCGCCAAAATGGCGTCCCTGACGGCGCAGGGATCCTCACTGTCACCGGAGGCGGTGAGCATGGCCATGCCCTCAATGGTCTCAAAGCCGCCGCCGAAGGAGGCATCGATAAGGCCCTCCTCATAAAGCTTCAAATACAACTGAGAAGACTCTCCCAGCAGCGCCTCTGCCGCCAGATCTCCGATGATCTCCTGCCGCACGCCCGCATCTCCATCGGCAAGGGGCTCGCACTTGAATCCCAGATGGAACATGGGCATGGCAACCTCCATGTTGCAGGCGGTATAGGGGGCGCTGACGGTCATAGGCTCATCCCACCGCCGGGTAACGGACACCTGGGGGTGGGGCGCATTTTGCAGCATCTCTTGGGCGATTTCCGCCACCTTCTCCGGATCTGCATCCCCCACCACGCACAAAAGCATATTCTCCGGTCGGTAAAAGGCCCGGTGGCAAGCTTCCAGGATCTGGGGGGTGATTTGGGCGATGGACTCCCGGGTGCCCAAAATGGGAACACCCACAGGATGCGCCCCGTACATGGTACTTGCCAGCAGTTCAAATAGCCTGTTTTCCGGGCTATCCTCATTCATGCCGATCTCCTGACCGATGATACCCTGCTCCTTGGCGACACTCTCGGGGGTGAAATAAGGGGTGGTGACAAATTCTATCAGCAGCCGGAGATTCTCATAAAACCGGTCGGCGCCGGAGAAGTAATAGGCGGTCATGTCATAACCGGTGAAGGCGTTGGGCACGCCCCCCAATGCGGCAAACTCCGCGGTGATATCCCTGCCGGGCATATCGAAAAGCTTGTGCTCCAAATAGTGCGCGACACCCGCCGGGACGGTATATTCCTTTCCGTCCATAGTGAACTCCCGGTGGACAGCGCCGAAATCCGTCACCAGATAGCAAAGCTTCTTGGTAAATCCCGGACGGGGCAGCACCGCCACCTGCAATCCGCAGGGGAGGGTGGTCTTATAAAGGGTCTCTCCCACTTGGGGATAAAAGCGTTTCTCCATCACTCCACCCCCTTCAAAAAGTACACCGTGTGGAGCCGGACCTGCCGGGCGGCGTCTGCCACTTCCCGGGCCGTGGCCCTCTCCACCGCCCGGATATAATCCGCGGGGGTCAAAGGCAGTCCGCTGAGAGCAGCGGTGGCGTAATACCCCTCGATAGCGCCGGGGGAATCGTGGGTGCTTTTCAACTGGGAGAGGATCGCCTCCTTGGCAGAATCCAGCTCCTCCCGGGTGAAATCCCCCTGCTGACAGGCGGTCAGTTGCCGGAGGATCTCCCGGCGGACCGGACCGTCCATATCCTTATCGATACCGGCAGAGACGGTGATAATACCCTTGCTGCCGTGATATGTGGAGCTGATGTCATAACACAGGGACAGCTCCTCCCGGATCTTCATAAAGAGCTTGCTGATCATGCCGCCGCCGAAGATGGTATTGAAGATCTGGGTTGGTACAAAAGCAGGATCCCGCAAAGTCACCGGGGTCACAAAACCCATGGAAAGCTTGCCTTGCGCCACGTCCATGGTCTCGGTGTGTTCACTGCCGCCTAAATCCCGGAAAGGGGTCTGCGCCGGCAGCGCCACGGGGGCGCGGTCCAATTTTGCAAAGGCAGGGCGCAGAATCTCCGCCAGCTTTTCCGGCTGGGCAGCGCCTACGTAAAATAGTTGTACCGGACTCTCTTTCAGGATCTTCTGATAATGGGCGTACAGGCTTTCCGGTGTGATGGTCTCCACATCCTCCTTCTCCCCCAGACGGGGAATGCCAAAGGAATCCCCCTTGCACATAGCCCGCAGCATCTGGGCTGAGGCGTATGCCCGCTTGTCATTTTTCTGGGCGGCAATGGCAGAGAGGAGGTTCCGCTTTTCGCTCTCCACAATCTGCCGATTAAACACCCCATTTTCCAGCAAAGGGCAGAACATCAGTTCCTGCAAAAATGCCAGCATGGGGGCGAAGACCGCATCGGAATCCAGTGCGTACGCCTCTTTCATAAAGCTGCAACTCAGACCTGTGGTCTGATAATCTCCCACCCGGCGCAGCTGGGCGCCTACCGCAGCGCCGTAAAGATCATCCAGCCGCAGGGTAATCGCCCGCAGATCCGGAGCGCTTTCACAGCCCCGCAGCAGCACTGCCGGCAGCAGAGCGTTACAGGCAGCTTCCTTCCTGCACATGGGGCGGATCCACTGAACGCTCAGCCCCTCCTGTTTAAAACGGTCGTCCGAAAAGCAACGCAAGGTCACCCCGGGCAACAGGTCAATGGTATTGATCATACTTCCTCCTAGGAACAAAGTAGTTCCATTATATACTACAATTGCAAAAATGGAAAGTGCTCCATAAAAATTTTACACATTTACAGTTGTTATTTTATGTGTTTTACGATAAAATGATGTAAATTGCATTGTTATGCGACCCGATACATTTTCAAATGCGCAAGGAGTTCCTTATGAACTATCTGGAAATTACCGTAACCACCCTGCCCGGCTTCATGGAGGATACCGCTGCCGCCCTCACCGCAGGGGGATTCAGCGAGCTGGTGCTGGAAGACCAGAATACCTTCGAAGCCTTTTTGGAAGAAAATCGCGCCTGCTGGGATTATATCGACGAGGACTTACAGGAAAAGCTGCAAGGTCTTTCCTGCATCAAGCTGTACTTAGAGGACACCGACACCCCGGGTCTTGCCCGGCTGAATGCCCTTATGGACAGCCTGCGGGAGAAAAAGATCTACGGGGATCTGGAAATGACCGTCACGCCCCTGGCTCAGGACAACTGGGAGGAAGGGTGGAAGGAAAACTATCCGCCTCAACCGGTGGGCGCGCGCCTGTTGGTGCTGCCCTATTGGCTGGCAGAGCAGGGCACAGAGGGTCGTCTGCCTGTGATCTTAGACCCGGGTCTGACCTTTGGCACCGGCGCCCACGCCTCCACCCAAATGGTGCTGGAAACCATGGAGCAGCAGCTTCGCCCCGGGGCAAGATGTCTGGATCTGGGCAGCGGCAGCGGCATTTTGTCCATCGCCGCCCTGCGTCTGGGGGCAGCCTCTGCGGTGGGTGTGGATATCGATCCCAAGGCAGAAGATATCGCCCGGGAAAACGCCGCCTACAACGGCTTTGCCGCCCCGGAATTTACCGCCTGCACCGGCAATGTCACCGCCGACAAAGCTTTGATGGATCAACTCCGCCGGGAATCCTACGACGTGGTGCTGGTAAACATTGTGGCAGATGTGATCATCGGTCTTGCCCCCACCCTGCCCAGCTTTATGAAAGAAGACACCCTGCTGATCTGCTCCGGCATTCTGGACACCCGGCTTGACGATGTGGTCCGGGCATTGGAGCAGGCAGGTATTGCCGTCACCGCCACCGGCAGCAAAGAGGAATGGCGGTCCGTCTGCGGAAAAAGGAGAACCCTATGAACATTCCCTACCGCACCCAACGGGTGCTGAAACGAATCCTTGTGATCCTGCTGGCGCTGATCGTGGTGCTGGGCGCTATATGGGCGTGCTGGCTCTTGTGGGTGCGGCGGTACATCGTTTACTCCGCCGACGACAGCGCCCGACTGGACTTTGACCTGCCCCCCATCAGCATCGGCGAGCCTGCGGTGCAACCGGAAGACCCGGACATCACCATCCGTTTTGATCAGAACGATCAGATGGCAGGCGCCGCCACGGAGCTTGCCCAGCTCAACGGCTACTATGTGGAGCTTTCGGACTTGCAGGATATTTCTGCGGTGAAAACCCAGATCCAGGCGCTCCCGGCAGGCACGGCGGTAATGGTAGACGTAAAAAACGTCAAGGGCGATTTTTACTATTCCTCCACCGTGGGCAGCACCCGCAGTTCCCAGATCAATACAACGCAGTTCGATGAGCTCATCACCGCCATCAAGCGCAGCGGTATGTACGCCATCGCCCGACTTCCGGCGCTCCGGGACTATAATTACGGCTTAAACCATGTGCCCGACGGCGTGCATCACTCCTCCGGCGCATATCTTTATATGGATGACGACGGCTGCTACTGGCTCCATCCCGGTAGCGAGGGTACGCTTTCCTATCTGACCCAGATCATCATGGAACTGAAAAACCTGGGCTTTGACGAGGTAGTGCTGACCGATTTCTGCTTCCCGGAAACCACCTCCATCCGGGTCAACGGGGACAAGGCAGAGCTTCTGACCCGGGCGGCGAAGGTGCTTTTGAACGCCTGCGCTACGGACCGGTTTGCGGTGTCCTTTGAAAAATCCGCGGACTTTACTGTCCCCGAGGGTCGCAGCCGTGTGTACATGACAGGACTGGATGCCGCCCAAGCCGCAGGCGCTGCCCAATCAAGCGGCGTTGCTGACACAGCGGTGAAGCTGGTGTTCCTCACGGAGCTACACGACACCCGATTTAATGTATACAGCGTCATGCGCCCCCTTTCCGGCGCCCACTAAATTGCAAAAAGCTGCTGTGTAACCCACAGCAGCTTTTCTTTTTTATCTCCGTGCCCATCAGCCGACAATCTTGCGATTTTTCCCTTTTTCCTTTTCCTTTTTTTGAAGCTTTCACAAATGCTACAAATTTCCGTTTCGTTATTTGTGTATTCGTCCTATTGAAAAGAATTTGCCTTTCCTGTAAAATAAAGGTGCATATAGTGGTGTATTGCGGCAAACCGACAGGTTTGTGCTAAAATACAACACAAAAAATTTCAAACAATTATTGGAGGTATTTTATTATGGCTGGCGGTCCTGGATCTTATGTATTCGGCGAAGAAGAAAAGAAAGAATTGATGGATGTTATCAACGCAGGCGCCCTGTTCCGTTACGGCACCCCCGGTGTGGACGGTTTCCAGGGTAAGGTTGCTACCTTTGAGAAGGAAATGGCTGCGCAGCTGGGTCACAACCACGTGGTTGCTACCAGCTCCGGCACCGGTTCTCTGCTGTGCTGCCTGGCAGCGCTGGGCATCGGCATGGGTGACGAAGTTATCGTTCCCGGCTACACCTTCATCGCTTCCATCTCCACTGTGGCAATGATGAACGCTGTCCCCGTTCTGGCTGAGATCGATGATTCTCTGACCATCGACCCCGACAAGATCGAGCAGCTCATCACCCCCCGCACCAAGGCGATCATTCCCGTCCACATGCTGGGCAACCCCTGTAAGATGGACAAGATCATGGAGATCGCAAAGAAGCACAACCTGTACGTCATCGAAGACTGCTGCCAGGCTGTGGGCGCTTCCTACAAGGGCAAGTTCTGCGGCGCTATCGGCGACATGGGCGCTTACTCCCTGAACGTCTTTAAGACCATCACCACCGGCGACGGCGGTTTCGTTGGCTGCTCCGATCAGGATCTGTACGAGCGCGCTTTCGGCTTCCACGATCAGGGTCACAAGCCCTCCCGTATGGGCGTTGAAGTCGGCAACCGTTCCATCGTTGGCGTGAATATGCGTATGAACGAGCTGAGCGGCGCTGTTGCTGTTGTTCAGGGCCGTAAGCTGCCCAACATCTTGAAGACTCTGCGCGAGAAGAAGGCTCTGCTGAAATCTCAGCTGCAAGGTCTGCCCGGCGTTGGCTTCCGTACCATTAACGACGAGGGTGAGTGCGCTACCCTGCTGACCCTGCTGTTCGATACCAAGGAGAAGGCTGCTGCATTCTGCGAGAAGGCTGGCACCTCCGTCATCGCCCGTTCCGGCTGGCACGTATACAACAACATGGAGCAGATCCTGGACAAGAAGACCTGGACCGACAACCATCCCTTCCGTCAGGATTCCAGAACCTACCACAAGAACATGCTGCCCGCAACCGACGATATCCTGGAACGCGCTGTGAACATCTCCATCGGCGTTGTGGATAAGGGTCTGGGCTCCGGCACCGGTATCAACATCAACTCCACCACCGAAGAGATCAACCAGGTGGCAAAGAACATCCGCGAGATCGTCCTGTCCCTGTAATCCGAGGAGGACTGCTTTATGGACAAAATCAGAGTTGCCGTCATCGGCTGCGGCTCTATCAGCGATATTTACATGGGCAACATCACTGCCGGCAAGTTCCAGATCCTGGAACTTGCGGCATGCTCTGACCTGTACCCCGCCGCTGCCCAGGCAAAAGCGGAGAAGTACGGCTGCAAGGCCATGACCACCGAGGAGATCTGCGCAGATCCCACCATCGACATGGTCATTAACCTGACCATTCCCGCCGCCCACTATCCGGTTATCAAGCAATGTCTGGAAGCCGGCAAGCACGTCTTCTCCGAGAAGATGATCGCTGTGGAGCTGTGGCAGGGCAAGGAGCTGGTGGAACTGGCAAACGCCAAGGGTCTGTATCTGGGCGTCGCCCCCGATACCTTCCTGGGCGCCTCTGTCCAGACCGCCAAGTACATCGTGGAGTCCGGTCTTATCGGCAAGCCCGTTTCCTGCCGCGCCTCCATCAGCCGTAACTACGGCATCTACGGCGAGTTCCTCACCCACCTGTGCAAGCGGGGCGGTGGCATCGGCTTCGACATGGGCGGTTACTATCTGACTGCTCTGGCCTCCATTCTGGGACCGGTCAAGGCCGTCAGCGCCTTTACTGCCATCAACGATCCGGATCGGGTGAACACCCGCATCGGCGCTCCCAACTACGGTCAGGAATACAAGCTGGAAGATGCCAACGTCATCACTGCCACCATGCAGTATGAAAGCGGTGTGCTGGGCACCCTGCACATGAACTCCGACTGTATTCTGGACGAGACCTACGGCTTAGAGATCTACGGCACCGAGGGTATCCTGTACATGGGCAACCCCAACGAGTTCGGTAACCCCGTCTACATTAAAAAGACCCTGTCCGACAAGGTCGAGTTCCCCCTGACCCACGGCTACGCGGAAAATTCCCGTGGTGTGGGCGCTGCCGAAATGGCATGGTCCATCATTAAGGGCCGCAAGAACCGCGCCAGCAAAGAGATGGCATATCATGTCTTTGAGCTGATGCACTCCATCATCACCAGCGCCGAGACCGGCAAGGTGGTGAATCTGGAATCCACCTTCGAGACCCCCGCTGCTCTGCCCGCAGGTTATATGGGCGACGGCGGCTGGACCCGGAAGGAAGAAAGCGCTCTGGCGTAACAACCCAATACCAGCAGGTCAGAGGGCCGGCCTATGGCCGGCCCTCTGTTGACCGAAAAGGAGCAAGCTGTGGGTACACAACAACGTATACGAAAAGAAGAATATGAGATCCTCGCCTACCCCAAGCTGAACCACGTGCGGGCAAGCATCGTCCACATCATCAACCGGAACACCCATGTCCACCGGGCCTTGGAGCTGGGACTGGTGCTGGAAGGCAACGCCACCGTGCGCATTGACGAGCGGGAGTTTTCCGTGGAAAAGGGCTCTTTGTTCTTCTTCAATACCAACGAACCCCACCAGATCCAGGCATCCTCCCAGGCGGGCATCAAGGTGGCATATCTGCAAGTGGCAAGCTCCTTTTGCAGTGAGTACCTTTCCTGTTTCCGGAATCTGGAACTTCTGGAAAACGACCTGACCGGCATTCTGTCCGAACCCCACCGACGGGAGCTGACGGAGCTGATGGTGCAGGCGCTGAACGCCTATTTGGCTGAGGACTCCGACCTTTATGCTCTGCGCTGCGTTTGCAGCATCTGCCAGTTATACAGTCGCCTATTAAATCTGGTTCCTTACCGGCAAATGACCGAGGCGGCGTATCTGGCCCGTAACAAGAAAATGGCCCGGCTGAGCCGGATTACCGAATATATCGACAACAATTACAGTGAAAAGATCACCCTGGCCCAACTGGCGGCCCGGGAAAATGTCACCACCACCTATCTGTCCCACTTCATTCACGACCATCTGCACATGACCTTTCAGGAGTACGTCAGCTCCGTCCGGTTTGAACGGGCGCTGAAACTGCTGCGGGACACTTCCATGTGCATGACCGACGTGAGTGTGGTCAGCGGATTTTCCGACGTAAAATATCTGTCCAGAATGCTGGAAGAGCACTTCGGCATGCCTGCGCAGGAATGCTGCCGGAGACTCCGTCGGGAAACGCCCCTGCAACAGGCGGCGCAGGAGCAGACCTTTGCCTCCGAGGAGCTGGGTCGCAGGTGGCTGGATGCCTTCTGGCGTGCATACACCGCATAGGCGGTTTGGATCATAAATAAGAAAGGAACATGGGACTATGAACAAAAAAGGCATTGCCATAGCAGGCAATATGATCGTGGATATGCTCTATCCCATCGCCGGCATTCCCAAGCCCGGTGAACTGACCACCATCACCCAGGACGCCTCCAAATCCATCGGCGGCTGCCTGTGCAACGACATCGTTGACCTGGCAAAGCTGGACCCCCAGCTGCCTCTGGTAGCTTTGGGTCGCACCGGTGACGATGAAGCAGGCGCATACATTATGGAGCAGCTGAAAGCCCACAAAAACATCGACATGCAGCACGTGAAGATCACCGGCACCACCTCCTTTACCCTGGTGATGGCGGACGAGATCACCAAGCAGCGGACCTTCTACCACTGCCGGGGCGGCAACGCCGGTTTCTGCGAGGCGGATATTCCCTGGGATAAGCTGGACGTGGATATGCTCCACATTGGCTACATCCTCCTGCTGGACGCATTGGACGAAGAGGACAGCGAATACGGCACCAAAATGGCGCGCCTGCTCCACACTGCCCAGCAAAAGGGCATCAAGACCTCCATTGACGTGGTCTCCGAAGCCGGTGACCGCTTCCGCAGACTGGTGTGCCCCGCTATGAAGTACACCGACTACTGCATTATCAACGAAGTGGAGGCCAGCGCCACCACCGGTATCCAGCTGCGTACCGAGGACGGCAAGCTGCTGAAAGAGAATATGCCCGCCGCCCTTGCCAAGATGAAGGAGCTGGGCGTTTCCACCTGGGCGGTGATCCACTGTCCCGAGGTCGGCTGCGGTCTGGATGAAAATGGCAACTACGTGGAAGTTCCCTCCCTGAAACTGCCCGAGGGCTGGATCGCCGGCACTGTGGGCGCAGGCGATGCCTTCTGCTCCGGCGTGCTGTACGGCGCATGGAAGGGCATGGATCTGAAAACCGCCATCGAGCTGGGCACCGCATCCGCTGTCTGCTCCCTGTCCCAGCCCGGCGCTACCGAGGGTATGCGCACCGCAGAAGAAGCAATGCAGGTCTACAAAGACCTGCGATAAGAAAGAAGGATGTTACTATGAATGCAGTTATGTATGGCGGCGGCAACATCGGCCGCGGCTTCATCGGCGCCCTGCTGAGCCAGTCCGGCTACCGGGTCACCTTCATCGACGTGGCAGAGCCTGTGGTAAAGCACTTGCAGGAAAAGGGCTGCTACCCCATTCGCTATGTATCCGGCAGCGGTCATGAGGACGTGCTGGTGGAAAACGTCACCGCAGTTAACGGCAACGATGCCGAAGCTGCTTCCGATGTGATTGCCAATTGCGACATTATGGCTACCGCCGTGGGCGCCCGGATCCTGAAATTTATCGTCCCCAACATCGTTGCCGGTCTGCGGAAGCGGTGGGCCATGGGCGACCGTCCTCTGAACATCATCGTGTGCGAGAACCTGATGGACGCCAATCTGGTGGTGGAGGGCATGATCAAAGAGCAGCTCACCGACGAAGAAAAGGTGAAGTTTGACGCCACCGTGGGTCTGGTAGAGGCATCCATCGGCCGTATGGTGCCTGTGCAGACCGAGGAAATGAAGGACGGCGAGCCTATGCGGGTGTGCGTGGAGCGCTACGGCTTCCTGCCCACCGACAAGGCTGCCTTCAAGGGCGGCGTGCCGGAGATCAAGAACATGGTCCCCTTCGAGCCCTTTGATTTCTATTTGAAGAGAAAACTGTACATTCACAATATGGGTCACGCCACCTGCGCCTATCTGGGCGATCTGCTGGGTCTGGAATATATCTATCAGTCCATCGACGTGGCAGATGTGCGGATTCTGGTGCAGAACGCCATGCTGGAAAGCGCCAAGGCGCTGTCTGAAAAGTACGGTGTGGAGCTGGGCGACATCGTTATGCACATCACCGACCTGCTTAACCGGTTTACAAACGCCGCATTGAAGGATACCTGCGCCCGGGTGGGCGGCGATCCCGGCAGAAAGCTCAGCCCCGATGACCGGCTCATTGGCTCTGCAACCCTGGCCTTAGCACAGGGCACCACCCCCGCTTACATCGCCGTGGGCGCCGCCGCCGGTGTGTACCGCTACATCAAAGAGGCAGAGGGTATGGAGCAGGGCATGGATGCCGCCAAAAAGGTGCTGGAAGAGGTGTCCAAGCTGGATGTTTCCGGCGAATTGGCAACGCTGATCCTTGCCATGTATGAGAAGATCCTTGCCGGCGCAACCGTCACCGATCTGCGCCGCGCCGCTGACGAAACCAAAGCAAAGAGCCTGACTGCCATTATTTAACTCGGCAAATCCACCGAAACAGCGACGATCCTTTTGTGATAGTTGTATAAAAATATTACGACCGCAAGATAATCGTCCGTAAAACGCAAGATAAACTTGATTACACCGCCAAGTTATGGCATGATGGTGATAATCAGGAAAATAGCCCCTGAAAACGAAATTTATAAACGAAAGGATGCAAATATTATGTCTAGATTTAAGTTTACCGCAGGTCCCTGGAACGTAAACGAAGGCGTTGAGTCTTTCGGCCCCGGCGTACGTCCCACCATCGACATCGAAGAGAAGTTCAAGAAGTTCGCCGAGATCGGTCTGTCCGGTGTTCAGTTCCACGATGACGACGCAGTGCCCGATATGAACAACATGACCGAAAAGCAGATCATTGATTATGCTAAGGACATGAAGGCTACCCTGGACAAGTACGGCCTGGTTGCTGAGTTCGTGGCTCCCCGTCTGTGGATGGATCCCCACACCACCGATGGCGGCTTCACCTCCAACTCCAAGGAAGACTACGACTTCGCTATGTGGAGAGCAAAGCGCTCCATCGACATCGCCAACGCTATGGGCGCTAAGAACATCGTTCTGTGGCTGGCCCGCGAAGGCACCCTGTGCGCTGAGTCCAAGGATCCCGTTGAGAAGATCGGCCAGCTGATCGACTCCATCGACCAGATGCTGACCTACGACGACAAGATCAAGGTTCTCATCGAGTCCAAGCCCAACGAGCCCGTCGACCGTTCTTACTGCGGCACCATCGGCCACGTTATGGCTGTTTCCGCTGCTTCTAAGGATCCCAAGCGTGTTGGCGCTGTTCTGGAATCCGCTCACGCCATCCTGGCTGGTCTGGATCCCGCTCACGAAATGGCATTCGCATTGAAGTTCGGCAAGCTGGGCTCCGTCCACCTGAACGACCAGAACGGCTGCCGCTACGACCAGGACAAGTCCTTCGGTGTTGAGTCCCTCCGCGGCGCATTCAACCAGATCAAGGTCCTGTGCGACAACAACTACGGCGCCAACGGCGAAATGGTCGGTATCGACGTAAAGGCTATGCGTACCCAGAAGCCCGAGGATCAGTACCGTCACCTGGAAAACTCCATCAAGATCGCCAAGGAACTGGAAAAGAAGGTGGAGCGTTTCGACAAGGCCTTCCAGGCACAGTGCATTGCCGAGCGGAACTACGAGAAGCTGGAAATGTACGTCATGGAGCTGCTGATGGGTCTGGTGTAATCCAAATCCTGTCCATAAAACCCCAAAGGGACGGCCTGCGCCGTCCCTTTTTGCAATCAAAAACCGATGCATGAGATAAAAACCCGGTTTCTGCAAAAAATGTGCAAGCTTTATTGTAGGGCGGGGGCTTGCCCCCGCCAAAAACAATGCTACAAAATACCGACGGCGGGAGCAAGCCCCCGCCCTACAATAAACAAATAAGAATTGTCTAAAAGATTGCCTTTCCGCAACAAAGAACTATCGACACCTACCCATACCATCAAAAGAAGGTGAACACCATGTTTGAAGGCTTTTCTCCGGAGACGGTGGATTTCCTGTGGGGGATCCGCATGAATAACAACCGGGAATGGTTTCTGGATCACAAAAAAGATTATGTAAACTATCTGTATGAACCCATGAAAGCGCTGGGACAGGACCTGTTCCGCCCATTTTTAGACAAGCCCGGCAACCTCTTGAAGGTCAGCCGTATCTACCGGGACGTCCGGCTTCATCACCCTGTCCCCTATAAGGAGAGCCTGTGGATCTGCATCCGGCGGGACGTAGAATGGTGGGCAGAAAACCCCTGCCTGTACTTTGAGATCCGCCCGGAGGGGGTCAGCTACGGACTGATCTGGTGGAAGCCTAAGGTCAGCGCCTTGGAGCAGTTCCGGCAGACCATCGCCGCGCGCCCCCGGGAATTTTTGAATCTGATCAAAAACACGGAAAAAGCCACCGGCGTACCCGTCACCGCGGCGCTGTACAAGCGCCCCAAGGAAGCGCCCTCCCCGTCCCTTGCTCCCTACTTTGCATGGCGGGGCAACATGGCCTGCGTGGTGGATGAACCGGTAGGTCCGGACATGTTCGGACCGGAGCTGGGCAAGCGGGCAGGAGAATTTTTAGAAAAGCTCATCCCCCTGTATGAATATTTTAACAGATTTTGAAACCAACAATATTTTCGTTTCCTGTTGATTTTTGGAAGAATTGCAGTATAATAAACTTGGATTGAGCTGGGATAGAACCCGCCACATATCAGGTTTTATCTACTACTGTGAGAACCGAAGGAGAAATTGTACATGATTATTACCCAGAAAAAACCCGTCGAGGAGGTTATGGCTCTGGTAGGCAACGCAAAGACCGTTGCCATCGTGGGCTGTAACAGCTGCGCCACCGCCTGTCAGACCGGCGGCGAAGCGCAGATCAAGGAGCTGGCTGCCATTCTGGAACAGGCCGGCAAAAAAGTGGTCGCCACCACCATTGCTGACTACTGCTGCATGAACCTGGGCGTAAAGGCAAAGATGAAGCCCATCAATGCCGCTGCACCCGACTGCGTCATCTGCATGTCCTGCGGTGACGGCGTGCAGTGCGTTGCCAAGAACGCACCCAACATTCCCGTCTACCCCTCCAACAACACCATGTACTTAGGCGAAGCCGTGAAGTTCGGTGTTTGGGAAGAGTCCTGCCGCTTCTGCGGTGACTGCGTCCTGGGTCAGACCGGCGCGATCTGCCCCATCACCCAGTGCGCAAAGAGCCTGGTCAACGGACCCTGCGGCGGTCAGAAAAACGGCAAGTGCGAGGTCAATCCCGAAAATCCCTGCGCCTGGATCAAGATCTATGAGCGTCTGGAATCCACCGGCCAGCTGGAAAAGCTGGGCGTGCGCCGCAAGGATAAGGGCTACGGCGACTTTGCCTATCCCAGAACTATCAGCCTGAGGGGGAAGAAATAATGAGCATTTTAAAAGAAGCACTGGAAGCCGGTAAGTTTGGTATTACCGCTGAAATGGCCCCTCCTAAGGGTTGTGATTTCACTGAGCAAATGGAAGCCGCCGAGCTTCTCAAAGGCAAGGTCCACGGCGTCAACGTCACCGATATGCAGTCCGCCAGTTTGAAAGCCACCGGCCTGGGCCTGTGCATCAAGCTGAAACAGGCAGGTGTGGAGCCCATTTTGCAGATGACCGGCCGTGACCGTAACCGTATGGCGCTGATGGGCGACGCTCTGGCTGCCGCTGCCTTTGGCATCGACACCATGCTGGCCCTCACCGGCGACCACCCCGTGGTGGGCGACTGCCGGGACAGCAAGCCTGTTTACGATCTGGACTCCGTGGGCATTCTGCAAATGCTCACCGATATGGAAAACAGTGGCCGTGACTGCGGCGGCAACCCCTTGGCTGGCAATGTAGTTGACAAGGAGACCGGCAACATCACCGACAAGTCCGCTACCCCCACCTTCTACAAGGGCGCTTCCGTCACCCCCGTTTACGAGCCTCTGTTCTTGCAGATCAACAAGCTGCGCCAGAAGGTGGAAGCAGGCGCCAAGTACATCCAGACCCAGGGTATCTTCGATATCGAGACCTATAAGCGGTTCCTGGATGCCGTGGACAAGGCTGGGATCAAGACCCACATTATGGCGGGTATCATCCCCCTGAAAGCTGCCGGCATGGCAAAGTATATGAACGAAAACGTCCCCGGTATCGACGTGCCGCAGCACATGATCGACCGGCTTGCCGCTGCTGCCGCAGAGGGTAAGGAAAAGGGCGTCAAGGGTCTGCCCGCCAAGCTTGGCATCGAGATGGCTGCGGAAATGATCGCAGAGATCAAGGCCCAGGGCCTGGGCGATGGCGTGCATATCATGGCCATCGGTGCAGAGAAGAACGTGCCTACCATTCTGGAAAAGGCCGGTCTGTCCATCTGAGTTACATAAAAAAAGGAGCGTCAATGACGCTCCTTTTTATTATTTATCTTCCTCAGCCACCAAGTCCAGGGTGATGGACTTCACAGCGGTGCGCAGCTGCACATACCGCACGCCGGCGGCGTCCAGCATCCGCTTGGATGCCTTTGTGGTGGGGGTGTCGGCGTACTTATCGGACAGATAGTACAGCTCCTTGATGCCGCTTTGGATGATCGCCTTGGCGCACTCGTTGCAGGGAAACAGCGCCACATACAGGCGGCTGCCCCGCAGGTCGCGGCCGTTGGCGTTCAAAATGGCGTTCAGCTCCGCGTGGACCACGTAGGGGTACTTGGTGTCCTCGCCGGTGCGGTCCCAGGGAAATTCATCGTCACTGCAACCCTTGGGCATGCCGTTATAGCCGGTAGAGATGATGATATTATCCTGAGATACGATGCAGGCGCCCACCTGTGTGCTGGGATCCTTGCTGCGCTTAGCAGCCAGCATGGCCACGCCCATGAAATATTCGTCCCAACTGATGTAATCTACGCGTTTCATAAGAAAACCCCCTGTTTTTGGTACTGATAGCATACCAAAAACAGGGGAAATTGTCAATATCCCATCAAACCTTCTCCCGGGTCAGCAGCAGGGCAACCGCCACGGCGGTGACACCGCCAACCAGCTTTCCCACGATCATTGCCGGCAGCATCTCGGGAGCAAACCCTGCGGTAAAGCCCATATGGTCACCGAACACAAACGCCGCGCTCACCGCAAAGGCGATATTCACCACCTTGCCCCGATTGTCCATATCCTTCACCCGTTCAAAGGTGGCGATGGAATTGGCAAGGGTCGCTACAAGACCGCCGGCGGCAGCCTCGTTGATGCCCAGACGTTTGCCCAGCGCCGTAAGGGGTTTTTTCAGCAGGCGGGTGATCACATGGACCAAAGGAAACGCCCCTGCCAGCACGATGGCGATCGCGCCCACGGTGGCAAACCCCTCGCTCAGCGGTGCCATGCCGGGAATCACCGTAAAACCGGTAAGCTCCTCCACGATGGCTGCGCCCAATCCAATGGTAATGAGGATAATGACCCCCTTGCCGAAGATACCGAAGCCTTTGATCATACCCTTTTCCGCAAAAATCAGACCCAGGGTGATCAATCCGCCGATGAGGACGATGGGAATAAGATTCCGCAGCACCATACCAAGGGGGAATCCCGCCACCAGACCGCCGGCAAGCAAACCCACAGGAACGGTGATGATCCCCGCCAGAATACCCTTTGCCATGGCAGGCCTGTCCTCTTCCTGCAAGATCCCCATTGCCACGGGAATGGTGAACACGATGGTTGCGCCCAGCATGCTGCCGCAGAGCACGCCGCCCAAAAGCGCCGCCTCCGGGTCGCTGCTCATCTGCTGGGCCAGCGCGCCACCGCCCATGTCGCAGGCGAGGATCGTACCGGCAAACATAGCAGGGTCTGCCCCCAGAAACCGGTACACCGGCACCACCACGGGGTTTAATAGCTTCGCCAGCACCGGCGCAAGGGAAATGATGCCCAGCATAGCAAGGGCAAGGGTGCCCATGGCAAGGATACCCTCCTCAAAGGGGTGACCCAAGCCCAAGCGGTTGCCGAAGATCCGGTCAATGGCGCCGATGGCGGCAAACACCGCCATGACCACGATCAGTATTTCATGTGCGGACATGGTTTTCCTCCTGATCGATAATGGCAACCACCGCCGCGTCGATGGGGGATTCCATGCAGAATTTGCTTGCCACCGTACCGGTGACCAGCAGCACCTTATCGCCCTTTCCGGCGCCTACCCGGTCTGCCGCCACCACCGGTCCTAACATGGTATCCACCACCAGGAAAGTCTGTCCTTGCAGGCATTGGGCCTTTCGGGTGGACCACACTGCCCCTGTAACTGTTCCGATTTTCAATTCGTTCCCTCCAATATTTCCTTCGCCAACGGCGTCAGTACCGATCCCGGGGCAGGTTGCTTTCCTGCCTGACGCAAGGTCCTTGCCTCCTGAGCGGTGATGAGCCGTTTCTGCCCCCCATCGGTAAATACGATGCCCCAGCTTTTCAAATTCCGCCGGATGGACGCCAACTGCGCCCCCAGCGCCCGGTTTTTCGGCGCTTGGGGGAAGCCAGGGGCATAGCAGATGACGCTCATCCCCTCCGCCAAAGCGGTCAGCGCTTCCTCATGGGCAAAGCACAGCGCCTGAGAAAAGGTCAGCGAGCCTATGACCACCGCCTCGTAAGGAGGCGCGGACACATAGGTATAGCCCAGATCCACCGGGGGCGCCTGCCCTATCAGCAGCGCCTTCATAGCAATATCCTCCCCAGATCCCCGGAGACAAAGCCGCAGGCATTGGCTTCGTCATAGTCCAGATGCACCCGGGTGCGGAACTGGGGACTGACCCTGACCACCACATCGTCAAAAACAAGGGGTCTTTGGGTGTAGGTCTGCAAGCGAACCACCTGCTTGTCCTGCACCTGCATCACCGCCGCAGCCTCCGGAGTGATATGGATATGGCGCTGGGCCACCATCACTCCCCGGGACAGCACCACCGAACCCATACTCCCTTTTAAGGTAGCGCCGGGGGTGTCCCGGGTATCCCCGGACAGGCGAACCGGCGCAGAAATCCCTAAGGTTCTGGCATCGGTCATGGACAGCTCCACCTGCCCCTCTTTCCGGGCAGGACCCAGCACCGCCACCCCGGTTAGTTCTCCCTTGGGCCCCACCACCGTTACCCGTTCATTGGCAAGATACTGCCCCGGCTGAGACAGCTCCCGCTTGGGGGTCAGAGGGTGTCCGAAAAGGACCTGCGCCTGGGCTTCTGTGACGTGAACATGGCGGCCGGAAGCCTCCAATTCTATAAAAATCCGGTCCATTACCTGCCGGACAATGGTTTCGTGATCCAAAATATCCCTCTCCTTGTGTTGGGAATTTTTTTGTAGGCGGGGACTTGCTCCCGCCGTCTGGATTTTTCTGCATTTTCTTTCGGCGGGAGCAAGCCCCCGCCCTACGAAATTATTGTTTTTTTAGTTGTATCATCACAAGATACAAAAAGCTGCTCAATCGGTTGAAGGCGGCAATGAGATCCTCCCGGGTATGGGGGAATGCCGCCGCTGCCGCCAGTTCCGCCTGTCGCGCCATGCACCGGGCGCGGTTGACCTGCAACAAAAGCGCCCCGTCCTCCGGCGTAGGCATAAAGTGGGGCTGCCCGTAGAAATCCTGCGGGCGGTGGCTCCGCTGCCGCAGATCGGCAGCATCCATATCCCCCAAGCGAATCTCCTTTACCGATTCTTCCAGCACCTCGCAGCGCAAAAGATTGCGGGTGTAGCCCAGTGCCTCTTCCAACTGCTTGCGGATCTGCCCCTCTGCGGCGGTGCAGCTTAGAAGCAGTTCCGCCTCCAATGTGTCCACCGCCCCCCGGAAAGCGATCCGGGGGTGGGTCTTGGGCACCAGCACATCCGAGTGCAAATGGGTCATGCCCTCCGGTTTTTCCTCCATATACCCGCCGTTTAACAGCCGGTAACGGTCAGGCTTTGCCGACGACGCCGGCAAAATCTCGATCCGCTCCCGGGTGAGATAATCCCGGGCATCGGAGGTAAGCTGGTCGCCCTTGCCCAGGTAAAACACCCGTTTTCCGTCCCGGTTGCGGATATTATCCCGGACGGCCTGTTGGGTATAGAGCATTACTTAGTGGCAGCGGGAGGTGTCTGCTTACCCTTGGGCAGAATGTTATCCACCTCGGTGTGGGGACGGGCGATGACATGGACGGAGATCAGCTCCCCCACCTTTTCCGCGGCGGCAGCGCCGGCATCGGTGGCGGCCTTCACTGCGCCCACGTCGCCCCGGACCATAACGGTCACAAGACCGCCGCCTACCTTCTCCTTGCCCACCAGCTGGACGTTGGCGGATTTGACCATAGCATCAGCAGCTTCAATGGCGCCGATGAGGCCCTTGGTTTCGATCATTCCCAGAGAATTTGTGTTCATAATAAACTTCCTTTCTGATTGTAGGGCGGGGCCTTGGTCCCGCCGCAAATATTATTTTCCTTATCGGCGGGAGTAAACCCCCGCCCTACATTTTACGAACCCGCATTACCGCAGGCGTTCCAGGATCTTGGCGGTGAGGATCTCCACAAGGTCCGCATCCACCGCCTTTTGTGGCGCTTCCTCCGTACCCCATGCCACCCGGCGAATATTGATCAGATCCATGGGGGAGATGTTGTTGGACGAAGAACTGCCGCCCACCGCGCCGCATCCCAAGGTCAGCGCCGGGAACAGCCCTGTGGACGCGCCAATGCCACCCAGCGCCGCCGGGGTATTCACCAGAAACCGGGACACAGGGATCTGCAAGGCAAATTTCCGGATCACCGCCTGATCCTCGGCGTGCATGGCAAAGGTATGACCGCTGCCCTCATGGATCAGCACCTCGATGGCTTTGGCAAGCACCGCGTCCTCGCTGTCCATCACAAAAAACGCCAGCACCGGACAAAGCTTTTCCATGGAATAGGGACGGGTAGGCCCTGCCTCCTGCTCCCGGGCAACCAGCACTTTGGTGGCGGCAGGGACGGAAAATCCCGCCTTTTCCGCCAGCACCGTCGCCGCTTTGCCCACGATCTCCGGGTTCAGTGTGCCATTGGGCTTGAACAGGAGCTTGGCAAGCTGGCCTGCCTCTTCCTTGTTCATAAAATAAAAGCCCATTTTGCTGGCTTTTTCCCGGACGGTCTGTTCCATAGGCGCTTCTACGATGATGCTCTGCTCCGAAGCGCACACCGTACCGTAGTCAAAGGTCTTGGAGCGCAGAATGCAGGAAAGGGCCTTGTCCACATCTGCCGTGTGGTGGATATACACCGGGCCGTTGCCCGCGCCCACGCCGATGGCAGGCTTGCCGGAGGAATAGGCCGCTTTCACCATGGCAAGTCCGCCGGTGGCTAAAATCAGCTTCACCGGTGGGGTCTCCATCAGCTCCTTGCACCCGGCCAGGGAGGGGATGGACAGGCATCCCACCGCCCCCTTGGGCGCCCCTGCCGCCTCTGCCGCCTTCGCCACGATTTCCGCCGCCCGCAAAGTGCAGGCGATGGCCTTGGGATGGGGGGAAAAGACAATGGCATTGCCGGATTTCAAGGCGATCATGGTCTTGTAGCACACGGTGGAGGTGGGATTGGTGCTGGGCACGATAGCGGCGATCACCCCCATGGGTACGCCGATTTCCCATAGCTTTTCCCGGGGATTCTCTTTTAATACCCCCACGCAGGTCATATTTCGGATGGCTTCCAGCACCCGCATGGAAGCAAATGCATTTTTGGTGATCTTGTCGTCTACGTTGCCGAAGCCCGTCTCCCGCACCGCCAGTTCCGCCAGTTCCGCCGCCGCGGAGGAAAATGCTTTTGCCACCGCCTCTACAATGGCATCCAGCTGCTGCTGAGACATTTGCGCAAGGCGCTGCTGGGCAGACTCTGCCTGCTTTGCCAGATCCCGTGCCTGCTGCCGGGCCTGTAAGTCCTTATCCAGTTCCAAATAACCACTCCTTCATTTCGAATATTAATTTGTCATTCCGAGCCAGTGCGCACACTGGCGTGGGAATCTAAAAAGAACAACTTCCTCTTTGAGATTGCCACGCCTGCTGACGCAGGCTCGCAATGACACAGAAGAGGGTGCTATCCCATTATCTGGGTTTTTGCGCCACTTCCGTCACAGCGTCAGCAAAGGCGGCGCAGGCGGCAGCGCAGGCAGATCGGGTGCCTGTGAGCAGTCCGCCGCCGAAATTGGTGGGGCTGGGGGGTGGATACAGTTTACATAACTTCACATCTGCCGCTTTCAGCGCCGCATCCATGGCAAACATACTCTCCAAGGGCGGCGCAATAAGATAGGCAAGGCTGCTCCCCGGGGATACCCCCGCCTCCGCCGCCAGAAAACTGCCGCAGCTGCTGACGGTATAAGCAAGATATGGCACATCGCCGGTCTGCTGGAAGCCGATGCGCTCCAATGCCCCCAGCGCCGCTTCCATACCGCTGCGCAGCGCCCCTGGAGTGGCGGCGCACAGGATGCCCAGCACCTCCCCGGCATAGGGGGTGGAAGCATTGGCTGCACCGGCATAAAAGCTTGACCCGAAGCACACCTGCACATCCGCAGACTTGGTTGCCTCGTCCAGAGCGATATAGGTGGCATCGTCGCAGTCGGTGGTAATGAGCCCCAGACAGGGATATCCCTCCGGAGCATTCAGCTGCCGGCACAGGGCAGGGGTGGCGCTGGCAAGATACCGCACCGCCAACACATTGACTGGGATCATGCCGTGCCCTCCGTATGCAGTCCCACGCCGGAGACCTTCTTTTTCAAAATCAATTCAATGAGCTCCGCCACATACGCCCCCGCCTCCACCGCAGGGGTGCCTTGGGCGTGGATATTGCTTACCACGGTGCGGGCGGATTCCGACACCCCGGTGTGGGGCTTATAGGTGATATAGGCGGACATGCTCTTATCGGTGACAAGGCCGGGCCGTTCACCCACCAGCACGCACACCAGCTCGCAGCCGGTGATATCGCCCACCGCATCACCTGCGCCCACCCGGCAGTATTTCACAAAGATCCCCTTGCCCAATTCCATACCCCGGACCTTCAAGCCGTCCGCAATGGCCTTGGCGCAGTCCATAGCGTTGGCGGCGATGGCGGCAGAGGACAGTCCGTCACCGATCACCAGCTGGACTTTCGGGTTGCCGGAGATAGCGGATTTGATCTTGGCGGCGTTTTCCTGATCGAAGCAGCGCCCCTTATCCGGACGGGTCAGGTACTCGTCCTTATCCTTACATTGGGTCTGCACAGAGACCAGACCGTTCTGCTGACCGAAATCATCGGGCAGCTCCGAAAATACCGCGTCCTGCGCCGCCGCATGGTCTGCCCGGAAGCGCAGCATGGTCAGGGTCTTATACCGGGGGCCTGCCCGTCCGCTGCCCAGCCGGGCAGGGGTGCGCTCCTTTAATCGGCGAAAGGCCTGTTCGTCCGCCGCATCCTCCACCATATAGAGTTTTCTCAGATCCAGCTTAGACACGTCCTCCACAAACGCACCGGGATTTGCCGGTTGTTCCGGACAGTCGTCCTGATAGACCAGAGTTTTATAATCGCTGCCCTTTACCTGGGGCTGATCGCCATGCATCTGGCTGAGGATCTCCGCCACCAGATTGGTCAGTTCCTGTTTGTTCATATTCCACACCTTCCCTTATCTTTTGTAGGGCGGGGCCTTGGTCCCGCCGCAAAAAAACGCTTGTACGCACGGCGGGAGCAAGCCCCCGCCCTACGCATTATTAAAACAAAAGGGCTGAGCCGTCGCCTGCTTTTTTGGTAAGCTTGCCGTTTTCCAAAAAGCCCATTTTGTGCAGCCACCGGTCAAATTCCGGGATCGCCGTCTTACCGGTAAGCTCCCGCAGGGTTGCCGTCTCCCGGAAGCCGGTAGTCTGGTAATTGAGCATGATATCGTCGCCGTGGGGAATGCCCATGAAGTAGTTGCACCCGGCAACGGTCAGCAGAGTGGCCAGATTCTCAATGGCGTTCTGATCTGCCTTCATGTGGTTGGTATAACAGCAATCGCAGCCCATGGAAATGCCGGTGAGCTTGCCCATAAAATGGTCTTCCAGACCGGCGCGGGTCACCTGCCGGGCATCGTAAAGATACTCCGGACCGATAAAGCCTACCACCGTATTGACCAAAAAGGGAGAAAACCGCTTGGCAAAGCCATAACACCGGGCCTCCATGGTCACCTGATCAGCGCCGTGATGGGCATTGGAAGAAAGCTCCGAGCCCTGCCCGGTCTCAAAGTACATAACGTTAGGGCCTTCCGCTGTGCCATCGGTAAGCAGCAGATCCTTGGCATCCTGCAAGGTCTGGGCAGAGAAACCGAAGGCCTCATTGCCCTTTTGGCTGCCTGCGATGGACTGGAAGATCAGATCGCAGGGCGCGCCTGCACGAACCGCCTTCATCTGGGCGGTGACGTGGGCAAGGACACAAATTTGGGTGGGAATTTCCCAATGCTCCTTGATTTCCTGAAAGCGGCGCAAAACTTTGCCCACCTGCTCCGGGGAATCGGTGACAGGATTCAGTCCGATCACCGCGTCCCCTGCGCCCAAGGTCAAGCCCTCCAATGTGGAGGCGGTGATGCCCTCCGGGTCGTCGGTGGTGTGATTGGGCTGCAACCGGCAGGACAGGGTGCCGGGCAGGCCGATGGTGGTATTGCAGTGGGCGGTAATGGGCATCTTCGCCGCGGCATAAATCAGATCCAGATTGCTCATGAGCTTGCACACCGCCGCCACCATTTCGGAAGTCAGGCCACGACTGACCTTGCGGATATCATCGGAAGAGGTGGTCTCGGACAATATCCACTCCCGCAGCTCCGCCACCGTCCAGTTGCGGATCTTTTCATAGGCGGGGTTATTCACATCGTCCTGAATGATGCGGGTAACCTCGTCCTCCTCGTAAGGAACCACCGGATTCTCCCGCAGATCCGCCATGGTCAGCGCCGACAGCACCACCTTCGCCGCCACCCGCTCCTGGGCGGATTCCGCGGCAATGCCCGCCAGCTTGTCGCCGGTCTTTTCCTCGTTTGCCTTGGCAAGGACATCCTTCACGTCCTTGAATGTGTAGGTTTTCCCCAACAGGGTCGTTTTCAGTTTCATTCCATTCATTCCTTTTATGCCCTCCCCCGGGGGAGGGTGACTTTTGTAGGGGCGAGCATCGCTCGTCCGCTACCGCATATGCGGACGACCAATGGTCGCCCCTACATTGTTTGACTCAACACCAATGTCTTCACCACCACCGGCAGGGCTGGTCCTACGGGGGCGCCGATGTCCAGATAGCTCTCCGCCCCCAGCTGCACCCGGTCCATGCACAGGCAGGGCTTTTCCGGGCGCAGACCCCAGATGGCATGGCCCAGCGCCTTTGCCATATCCGTCTGTACGCATACCAAAAGTTCCCGCTCCTTACAGCCATCCACCAGCGCCTTTGCCAGTTCTCCCACCTGGGCATAGGTGGGAGAGGTATACCCCGGCAGCGCCAGCACCAAGGTCTCTCCGTCCTGCCTGTCATAGGCATTTGCCACCGCTTCTGCCGTCACCGGCATGGATAGCGCCGCCACCGGCAGATTCTTTTTGGGCAAGGTCACGCCCCGGAAAAAAATGGTAGAGCCGGAAAGCTGGGCGCTATGGCATCCCGCGCCGATGACCGTGGCGCGGATGGTCTGCTCTCCCAGCCGGTACGCCCCGCTGCAAAGCTGACTTTTGCGGATGGCCTTGCCCAGCAGCACTCCCAAATCTCCATAGGCAAAGGGGGGCGCGTCTTTTTCGATGCAGTCGGCAACGCCCCCGGAAAAAGAGATGACCTCCGCCTGTTTGGGTTGCCAAATGCTCAGATTTTCCCGGGTGGTGAGCCTGTCCAGCAAATCCTCCGCCGGGCGCAGACCCGCTGCCATTTCCAGCGCCCGGGCAAGCATATCTGCCACCTGTTCCAAGCGCGCTTGGGTGGGTCTTTCCCCCAAGCGCAGGTCACACAACCCGTCCAGCACCGGGGAAAGATAGGTGATCTCCCCGGATTCCGAGAATTTCACCAACCGACCGCCTACATTCAGGCAGCCGGTGGCGGTGATCTTCCCGTTTTCGATATAAGAAAGGTTGCTGGTGCCGCCGCCGATATCCATGTGCAGCACCGTCTTGCCCGTCCGGGCAGAATACGCTGCCGCCCCCGCCCCCTTTGCCGACAGGACGCTTTCCAAGTCCGGTCCGGCGGTTGCCACCACAAAGTCCCCGGCAAAGCCGGACAACGCAGTGAGCACCTGCCCGGCATTCTCCTTCCGGGAGGTCTCCCCGGTGATGATCACCGCCCCGGTGTCCACCTGCGCTTTGGTGATACCCGCGGCGGCATACTGCTCCTCCACCCACCGGGCGATCTTATCCCCATCCACCAGTTCCCCGGATACAAGGGGCGTGAAGATCACAGGACTTTGGTACAAAATCTCCCGCCGGGCAATGACCATTTCCGGCACGGAAAAGGCGTTGCCCCGATTCTCTACCGTAAGTTCCGACAAGATCAGCTGGGTGGTGGTGGTGCCCACGTCCAGCCCGATGCTCATGAGCTTATCCAATTCCCGTCACCTGCTGCAAGACCTTCTGCACCATATTGCCGTCGGGGGTCACCGGGTTGGTTGCGCAGCAGGGATCCGCCAGCGCCGCCGCCACCAAGGTCTGCGTGGCTTCCCGCACCTGCCGGGGAGGGATGCCCGCTTGCGCCAGGGTCTGTGGAAGCTGCAATTCCTTTCGCAGGCGGATAAGGGCATTTTTCAGATTCCGCACCGCCGTCAGTTCCGCCGTACCGCCGATCCCCGCTGCCCGGGCAAGGGCGGCATACCGGTCATTGGCGGCGTGGTTTGCCTCCACCACCGCCGGGAGTAATATGGCGTTCAGCCGCCCGTGGGGCACATGAAATTGCCCCCCTAATGCGTGAGCCATGGCATGACAAAGGCCCAGTCCCGACTGGGAAAACGCCGCCCCCGCCATGGTCGCCGCCAGATGGATCTGCTGCCGCACCGCCCTGTCCCCCTGATAGGATGCCGGCAGCAACCGGCTGGCGGTGGCAAAGGCGTCCGCCGCCAAGGCCCGGGACATAGTCCCTGCGCCGGTGGCCACATAGCTCTCCGCGGCATGGGCGAGAATGTCAAAGCCTGCGTCGGCGATGAGGGTCTTGGGAAGGGTGGCAAGCAAGTCCCCGTCCAAAATCGCCATATCCGGCAAAAGGGCATCATCCACCAGAGGGTGCTTGACCCCATCGTGGGTCAGAATCGCAAAATCCGTCACCTCCGAGCCGGAACCGGAGGTGGTGGGGATTGCCGCCAGACGCACCGGCAAACCGGAAAAGTACACCATTGCCTTGGCGCAGTCCATGGCACTGCCGCCTCCCAGCGCCACCACCCCATCGGGTTTAAATGCCTGCACCATCGCCGTGCCCCGGGCAGCCAATTCTGCCGTAGGATCGGGTTTTACATCAAAAAAAGTCTCCATGACCTGACATTTTGCCCCCTGTCGGATGCGCTCCGGCAGGTCGGTCTTTGCAAAATAGGGGTCTGCCACCAGCAGAAGCCGCTCCGCTTTCAGCTGCTCCAAGGCAGCAATTGCCCCATGCCCGGAGATGATCTTGGTTTTACAGGAGAAGATTTCCATAGTTCCACCGCCTTTTGAAAGCAGTATTTCCCAATAGGAGAAAATTATGTGCAAAGCAGTAGAAAGTTGAAAATTCATCCCATTGTAAGGGCAACTTGTGAATCACCCTGCAAAAGACGTCATTCTCTTAGGCGTTTTTGTCATTCCGAGCCAGTGCGCACACTGGCGTGGGAATCTCAAAGCAGAAAATTTCTTTTTAAGATTGCCACGTCGCCGCAAGCGGCTCCTCGCAATGACAATGGGGGGTATACAAAAGCGGGCGACTCACGAGTCGCCCCTACAAATAGATGGTTTGACTTATGCATAAAAAAATGGTACACTTATAGTACTATGTCCTTTGGGAGGAAACCCTATGCAAGCTCTTTTTATGGCGCTGTTTGCCGCCGGGATCGTGGCGGCAGACCAGCTGACAAAATACCTTGTACTGACCCATATCCCCCTTTACGGCCATGTGGACGTGCTCCCCGGGGTGGTGGGTCTGACCCATGTGCACAATTACGGCGCGGCATTCTCCTCCTTTCAGGGGATGCAGTGGCTCTTTGCTGTGATCTTCATTGCCTTTACCCTGTGTGTGGTGTGGGAATACCGAAAAAAAGCCCTGCCCTTTACCACCTTTGAGCGGTGGTGCATCGCCGCCATTTACGGAGGCGGTCTGGGCAATATGCTCGACCGGGTGCGGTTTGGCTACGTGGTGGACATGATCGAAACGGAATTTATTACATTTCCCGTATTCAATGCAGCAGACTGCTTCATCACCTGCGGGTGCATCGCACTGATGGGGCATCTGGTGCTGTTCAACCGGGATTTTTGGAAAGAGGATAAAAAGGCATAACAACGATTATTGTAGGGCGGGGGCTTGCTCCCGCCGAAACAAAATTTGCATGACCCTTAAA
>JBGVON010000076.1:0-6486 GCA_045126495.1 Faecousia sp. | reverse complement strand
AACCAATTCAACGGCAGTGAATTTATCGGCAGAATAAAGGCGGATCTGCAGGATCTTTTCCTCACAGGATTCGTCCTTGCGGTTTACATAACTTATAAGATCGCGTACCTTCAGTGTGCCGCCGGTGACCTTCATCCAAGTGAGGCGGGCGCCCTGGGCGTCCCGGGAGATTTTGTAAACCTTTGCGCCAAAATCTTCCGGATATTCTGCAATTGGCGCATAGCGCTCCAAAAGATCCAGAAGGGTATCGATGCCCTGAAGCTTCAAACCGGAGCCAAAGCAACATGGGAACAGCTGGCGTTTTGCCACCAGCTGGCGAATATTTCCGTCGGTGACGGTGCCGGTTTCCAAATAGTTTTCCAGCAGCGCCTCGTCGCACATGGCGGCGGCTTCCCGGATCTCTTCGTCCGGGGCGGTAAAGTCTACGCAGCCGGGATGCAGAGCCGATTGCAGCTGCGTCAGCAGCTCCTGCTTCTGCTTGCCGGGAAGATCCATTTTGTTGATAAACAGGAAGGTGGGTACCCGGTAGCGCTTCAGCAGATCCCAGAGTGTCTGGGTGTGGGCCTGAATACCCGCGGTGGCGCTGATTACCAAAATGGCGCAATCCAGCACCGGCATGGTGCGCTCCGCTTCCGTGGCGAAATCCACGTGACCGGGGGTGTCCAGCAATATCAGCTCCCTCCCGGGGGTGGACAGACGAGCCTGCTTGGAAAAAATGGTGATTCCTCGCTGCCGCTCCAGAGCGTGGGTATCCAGATAAGCGTCCGCGTGATCCACACGGCCCAACGTACGGCGAGCGCCGCTGACATACAAAAGCGCTTCGGAAAGCGTGGTCTTACCGGCATCCACATGGGCCAGCAGACCAATACCACACGGGATCTTTTTCGGTTGTTCGGACACAGTACAGCACCCCCTGACCTGATAATGTAAGTGCATTATATCAGGTCAAGGGGTGTAAGTCGATAGATAAACCGATGAATTTATAAAATTGTGGTATTGCTGGCTTATGCAACTGTGGTACTGCCTGCGTATTGCAGGAAAACTACTTGGGGAGATTGGGGTAGATATTTACCGTCAATTCGTTGTCCGGGGAGCGGTATACGGTTGCTCTCGGCATCACCAATTTCCACAGACGATTCTTCTCAGCGATTGTGAGGGTATCATAATTGTCCAGGATGTGCTGGGTGGTAGGGATAATCTGGGAGGTTGCTTGCTTCTTCTGTTTGCCCTCTCCCTGCTGGCGGAGGAGATCCGATTCGGCACTTTGGAGCTGCTTGATCTCCTTGGCCAGGGCTGCATTTCTCTTGGTGAACAAATCAATGGTGTACACACCCTTTTCCAGGAATTCGCAGATGTTTTCCTGCTGACTCTGGAGCTGAGTGAGTTGTCCACGGACAGCTTCCAGTGTTCCTCCGTGATGATGGGTTCGTGCATCCCATCGTACAATTCGTAGTCATCGTTCAGGATGCGGGTCTTTGCTAGGAATCCATAAGGTGCTGCAATTCCAAACACCCATTTTCTCTTTGAACAGCAAAGGTGCCTGGACACTTCGCTTTGACGACATCCTGGCAGATGCCCTGGAACTGGAGCCATTGCAGAATTATGAGGTCACCATTCCAGAAGAATTACGGCATAGGGTAGAAAAATGGGCAGGCAAGAAAGCTACACCCTATGTATGCGATCTGATTGCCTATTATCATGCCCACCGGACAGAGGCCTGCGATTGGGTCATTCTGCCGGTGACCAGCTTCGATATGTACTACGGCGGCAGCTATTTCGGTAAGCGTATCCTATCCACCATCCCGGAGGAAATACTGGAACGTCAAAACCACACAGGCACCTGCCGCTATCGGATTACGGATGCTTTCCGGCTGTAAATTCGTCACTTTCGCTACTTGTAATTCATGGGCTGCCATCCTGAATGAAATAGGTTTTCGACAGAATACACAGTGAAACCATAACTGTACGCATTGTTTCAGCAAGGAATCTACCGAATGGATTCACTTGCTGTTTTACGTTACATGCAGTCGGTATCAATCACCTCCGTGAGCGAAGGATGCATCATTCTGACCACAGTTAAGACTGTAATCAGGTTCAGAAGACCTTCCGTCAGCAAAGATAAGCCAAAAAGAACCAATAGCACTCGGGCACTTTCAGAAGGGCGTAACATCAGCAGAAAACCAAGGATTCCTGTCGGTATCGCACCGCAGAGGATCATCCACCATTTTTTGATCCCAAACCGTTTTGCGTCAATGGCAACCTGTATTTTCAGCAGTGCATCTGCAAGCAACAGCACGCCAAGCACGGTACATAAAACCAAAATTACAGAGGCTGTACGGAAAATCATAACGGATCCCAATGCAACCAAAAGAATGCCGAATGCCAAATCATGCTGGAATGCCAGACGGTACAAATCTTTGGAACAGTAACCGAGAATTTTTACTACGCCGAACAGAGCCATAAGGATGCCGCCGATACGGCAAAGCAGCACTGCCGAACACCCTGGAACTGAAATTACAATCACACCCAGTACGCACATAGCAATGGAAATCAAAATATATCCCGTCTTTGCCGCCCGGAGCATATTGTTCCTACACATGGCAGATCCCTCCTTTTCAGAAGGAGGAGAATATTCTCCCCCTTCATTCGCCCATAGTTAGTCAATAATGTGGTATTGCTTCAGCAGCTTTTCAATATCCGTGCCCTGAATCTTTTTCAGCAGCTTACTGATAACCATTTTTTCCTTGAAGCCCAATTCCATCTCTGTCAGGGGCTTGCCGTCCCGAAGCTGGACGGTTGCATTCAGCAGATCACGGATGTCATAGGCACTGCCCCAGACCTCAGGAACACCGCGATCCACATTCAGCAGGGTGTAGACCGCCTCCATACCGGTACGCATGGAGTATTCGGTGGTGAAAATCGTATCCCGCCGGGTTTCCGCAAACTGACCCAGGAAAGCGAAGTTCACAGCGCCCTCAGGCACCACATCGGGGCGGTCGCCGGCTGCGCGGGGCATGAAGAAGGCGGTGATATAGGGCATCATAACGGGGACGGTATTGGCGCTGTTCGTCGCCAGCTCCTCAATCTGATCCACCGGGACGCCGATGTGGTACAGCCACTCCATACAGATCTCCTTGCCGGTGCAGTCCCGCATGGGCTTCTTGATAAAGTCGCCGGGTTTGTCGGAGAACAGGCCGTAAACCCACACCAGGCACTGATCTTTGGGCTGATTCCGAAACTGAGGCTGACGGTTGATGGTCCAGCTCAGGAGCCAGCCGGAATCCTTCACGGTAACAATGCCGCCAGTGACAACGCCGCCGGTAAAGGGATCACGCTTGCAGATATTCTTGATATAGGGGATGATCCTCTGATCCAGGGTGGTGACCGTGGCGCTCATCCAGTTGGTCTGTTCGGGATCGGAACAGAACTTGTCAGGATGGCCGAAAGAGGGATCCTGGGCAGCAATTCTGCGCCACATATCCCAGCCACCGCCGGGCTTGATATCCGGGTTGAACACAGCGGGCTTGTTCTGGGAACCCATGGTGGCGTTTTCCACGAAGCCGCCGTTGGTAATAAACACCAGATCGTTCTCCGTCAGGTCAACAAAACGGGATTCTCCCTCAGCCAGCAGTTCGATCCGGGTCGCCTGCTTTCTGCCTGGCTTAATATCGAACTCCACATTGACCACCTTGGTGTTAAAGTGGAACTGGACGCCGAAGCCTTCCAGATACTTGACCATGGGCAGGATCATAGACTCGTACTGGTTGTAACGGGTAAACCGCAGAGCTTTGAAGTCCGGTAGTCCACCTACGTGATGGATATAGCGCTTGAGATACAGCTTCATCTCCAGCGCGCTGTGCCAGTTCTCAAAGGCGAACATGGTGCGCCAGTACAGCCAGAAGTTGGAGTTCAGGACCTCATCATCGAAGAAATCGGTGATGCGCTTATCATAGAGCGCTTCGTCGGGGGTGAAGAATAGCTTCATGACCTCCAAAGCGGCTTTATCGGACAGACCAAACTTTCCCTCGGTGTGGGCATCCTGACCCTGATTGACCGTTGCTCGGCAAAGGGAGTAGTTGGGATCTTTTTTGTTCAGCCAATAGTATTCATCCAGAACACTCACGCCTTCCGTCTCAATGGAGGGGATGGAGCGGAACAGATCCCACATGACCTCAAAATGGTTGTCCATTTCACGACCGCCCCGCATGACATAGCCCACATCGGGATACTGCCAGCCATCACAGGCACCGCCGGGGATCGGCTCTTTCTCGAAAATATGAACATGGTCGCCCTTCATCTGGCCATCACGAACCAGATAGCAGGCGGCGGTCAATGCCGCCAGACCGGTGCCGATGATATAGGCGGACTTGTGATCCACACCCTCAGGCTTCTGAGGACGGGCAAATGCTTCATAGTTACCACTGGAATAATACATACATGTTCCTCCTTGTAATTTCAGAGACCTTTGTATTAAGGTACCCTTTGTTTGTGCCCTTATTATAGTTTGCCCCCAACCGGATTCCTACGGACAAAACCCTCCTGATGCCTGAATTTCAGACACTGAGGGTGTCTTTGTCTGACTTTCTGAACGAAGAAAAAGCAGGACCAAAGTCCTGCTTTTATCAATATATGTATTGGGGCTTTATGTATCGAAAAAACGCACAACATCCCGATACACATCATGTTTGCCGGTTTCGTTGAGTATCTCATGGCGCATATGTTCATACAATTTACCCCTGACATTCCCATAGCCAAGGCCGGTCAGGAAAACGGGGAGGGCTTCGAATTTTTCCCTGGAACGGATGACAGGATCATCCGCGCCTGCGATCAGAAAAAAGGACAAATTAGGGTTGCTCACGTTCCAATTCTTTTTATCGAACGCTGCTTTTTGCAGTTTGAACAGGTTGATAAACCCGTTTGTTGTAAAAACGAAGCCGCACTTCGGGTCTTCATTGTATTGTATTACATTTTGCCGGTTTTCCGAAAGCCAACCATTCGGAATTGTATTTCCGGTGTTGAAGCCCGAAAATGCCATTGCGTTCAGCAGCTTGTTGGGGGCCTTTTCCCCGTGGAACGGTTTTGAGAGCCTGGCTAAAAACAAGCCAAGGTCTGCGGCAGCATGGTATGTGGGCGGGCCGCAAAGGACAATCTTTTCAATCTCAGAATCGTATTTCTTCAGGTAGCCACGGGCTACCAAAGTGCCCATGCTATGGCTGAACAGGGATAGTGGAATGCCTGGATAGCGGTTTTTAATGAACTTCGTTACGGTATGCAGATCCTCTATGATTGCCTGTTCGTTTTCCGTGTAAAAGAATCCGTAATCTTCCTGCTTCTGCACACTTTCGCCATGACCACGGTGGTCATGAATCACACAGACATATCCATGACCGGAAAGATCATTCATGAAATCAAAATATCGTTCTTTATGTTCCGCCATACCGTGGGAAAACTGAATAATTCCTTTTGGTACTGGTGGCGCGGTGATGGCAGCCTCCAGCATCAATCCATCAAAATCGGATGTAATTTTCTCTATTCTCATATAGATTCCTTTCCTTGCAGGATGTGGATGTCACAAAAATTAGTTGTTCATACAGCGAATGACCAATTGCTCGAGATCACCGTTTTTCAAGTCCAGCATTCTGCGAAAACGTGTCAGAGCAGTCGGGCTCATACCTGTTTTCAGCCAACCCATAATCATGCCAAAGCTAACACATTTCAGATAGTCTACAATCGTGATACGATCTTCCGCCGTAAGCTTCCGGTCGCCCAGAACTCCGTCCACATAGGCAGTTACGACATGGCTGCATACACGCCACTGGTACTGCTCATAAATATCGCGGTCAACAGAATGGTAGATATGCAGTACAGCCTTTCGGTTCGTTAACGCAAATTCCAGTGCGGCATTGATGCAGTCATCCAGAGAATCAACGGTAGGATGCTCCCGGATAATTCTGTCCGCATCCTCATTCACAACGCTTTCCAGCAACTGCGGAATATCCTCAAAATAATAGTAAAATGTATTGCGGTTGACACCGCATTCATCAACAATATCTTTCACTGTGATCTGACTGAGAGGCTTTTCGTTTAACAGCTTTACAAACGAGTCTCTTATTGCTTTTTTTGTAAAATTCGCCATGCTTTGCTCCTATTCTATGACAGCATGCCTATTGCCGCACTACGGCATTTGATACTTGGCCGGTGACGGAGATCAAAAAATCATGATCTTTCTTTTCCTCCATATTGGGCATCGCAGACCGTGCAGTATATTTTGTTACATCCGGAATGGTTTCCCCATCAATCTGCAGGGGTGTGGGCCGGTCAAATTCTACGGTGATTTCGTCGCCAGTATGTACCGCAACCATATTCCTATGCAGCACATGCTCGCCCTTGAATATACTTGGGAACACACAAAGGGTATGCAGTCTGCCTGCGCCATGGAACACTATTAAGGACATCTTGCCTGAAGAACGGTCCTGCTCCGGCGCG
>JBGVON010000075.1:0-10295 GCA_045126495.1 Faecousia sp. | reverse complement strand
AAAATTATAAATTCAAAAATGAATAATGAAAAATGAAAATTGGTGGTGTGGGCTGCGCCGACACCATCACTCTCAACTTTCAATTCTCAATTCAAAAAACCCGGAGGTTTTTATGTATCTATCCATTGGTAATGATATGGCGGTGCGGGACACATCCATCATCGGCATTTTCGATATGGACAACACCTCCACCTCCAAGCGTACCCGGGATTTTCTGGAACGGGCAGAGCGGGAGGGCAACGTGATCCCCTGCGACGATCTGCCCAAGGCATTCCTGCTGACTTCGGAATATGGCTTTCAGCGGGTACATCTGACCTCCCTGAACACCGCAACCTTGGAAAAACGTTTGAAATGATGGACGTTTCATAGGGGCGACTCACATTGCACCCGAAAAGCTTCTTTCTGTGTATTTTTATAGACTTTTATCGGGAGATTGGCGCGGCTTACAAGCAAGGCGCGCAATGATAAAAGACGATAAATGGGCGGCACGTTTTCGTGCCGCCCAACATATTTATCATACCAAAAAGGCGTTATGTTTGTCAAGTAAATGTTATATTTAACATTATTTTCTGTGTATTTCACAAAAATGGCATTGATTCTTTATGAAACACGCCATCTTGCAATCCATAAAATCCTGTGCTATATTATAGACACAAAGAGGTGATACCAATGTACAGGTAAAAAGCCCCAATAAACAAAAAGATGTCAGCTTTCCAAAATTCCGTTTCATATAAAGTCAATCAGAATGAAAAAACAGGTAAGCGTTCGTAAATAGTTGTTCACGGAAAACAAGACGCAAATGGAAAGGGACATCGAAACTGTAGAAAGGGAGGTTAACCAATGATAGAACCCAACAATTCAGCGAAATAACCCCTGACAGAAACCGAAAGGTGAACGTCAGGGGTTATTTCATTGAATGCAAAATGCAAAGTGTAGGTATTGCCTGCGGTTTTTTTGTTTGGCTTAAAAATTTCTCCGCTTCTTTTTTGGGGTTTCCAAAGGGGGAAGCGGAGAAAATCTTTTTAATTGTAAGTATATGGCCGCTCCCCCTTTGGCCGTCTGGGGGTCCGGGACCATACGGGAGGTCCCGGCGGCTCTTTGCATACTTTCTCGCCGGAGAGAAAGTATGGCTACCCAAGGTTTAGCACAGTTTTGCGCCGGCGGGAATGGCATCGTCCACCATCAGCAGGTGCAGCTTTTCCTCGCCCTTTTCGGTATGCACCGCGGAGATCAGCATGCCGCAGGACTCTCTGCCCATCATCTTCCGGGGGGGCAGATTGGTGATGGCAACCAGGGTCTTGCCGATAAGCTCCTCGGGCTTGTAGTATTTTGCAATGCCGGAGAGGATCTGCCGGTCAGTGCCGGTGCCGTCATCCAGGGTGAATTGCAGCAGCTTGTCGCTCTTTTTCACCGGCTGACAGTCCTTGACCTTCACTGCCCGGAAATCGGACTTGCAGAAGGTATCAAAATCCACAGTTTCTTCGGCGTAAGGCTCGATTTCGATGGTGCTTGCAGGCTTACTCAGCTCTTCCAGCGCCGCCAGCTCCTTCTCCATGTCGATCCGGGGGAACAGAGCAGCGCCGGCAACGGTCTGTACCTGCACCGGCAGCACGCCGAAGTTCTCCAAGCTGTCCCAATCCATGGCCGCGCCGCCCAGCCGTTTGGCGATTTCCGCGGAAGTGTCGGGCATGAAGGGGGTCAGCAGACCTGCGCAGATGCGCACAGTTTCCAAGAGGTTATACAGCACCTTGGCAAGGCGGGGATGATTGGCCTCGTCCTTTGCCAGCACCCAGGGGGCGTTCTCGTCGATATACTTATTGGCCCGGGAGATCACCTTGAACACCTCGGACAAAGCGTTCTGGAAGGCGTATTTTTCCATCTGTTCCTCGTACTTATCCCGAAGCGAACAGACCATCTCCACCAGTTCTCTGTCCATGTCGATGTTGACCTGCTGCTGCTCTGGGAGGCGCTCGCCGAAATATTTTTGCGCCATTGCCACCGTCCGGGACACCAGGTTACCCAAGTCATTGGCAAGGTCGGTATTGATGGTGGAGATCAGCAGTTCGTTGCTGAAATTGCCGTCAGAGCCAAAGGGGAAGGATCGCAGCAGGAAGAACCGCAGGGCATCCACGCCGAAGCGCTGGGCGAGGATGTAGGGGTCCACCACGTTGCCCTTGGATTTGCTCATTTTGCCGCCGTCCAGCAGCAGCCAACCGTGACCGTATACCTTCTTGGGCAGAGGCAGGTTCAAACTCATAAGCATGGCGGGCCAGATAATGGCGTGGAATCGGACGATCTCCTTGCCCACGAAGTGGACATCGGCGGGCCAGAACTTATCCAGGCCGTCCTTTGCATCGTTGCAGTAGCCAAGGGCGGTCATGTAATTAAACAGGGCGTCGATCCACACGTAAACCACGTGCCCTTCGTCGAAGTCCACGGGCACGCCCCAGGAGAAGCTGGTGCGGGAGACGCACAGGTCTTCCAGACCGGGCTTGATGAAGTTGTTGACCATCTCGTGGACACGGGATCTAGGCTCTAAGAAATCGGTGTTTTCCAACAGATCCTGCACCCGGTCGGCATATTTGGACAGACGGAAGAAGTATGCCTCCTCCTCGGCATCCTGCACTTCCCGGCCGCAGTCGGGGCATTTGCCGTCCACCAGCTGGCTCTCGGTCCAGAAGGATTCGCAGGGTTTGCAGTACTTTCCGGAGTATTTTCCCTTGTAAATGTCCCCGTTTTCGTACATTTTCTTAAAAATTTGCTGAATTGCCGCCATGTGGTAATCGTCGGTGGTGCGGATGAACCGGTCGTTACTAATGTTCATCAGCTTCCACAGATCCAGTACGCCGGTGCTGCCCAGCACGATGTTGTCCACATATTCCTGGGGGGTGCAGCCTGCCTCCTTTGCCTTGTCCTCGATCTTCTGACCGTGCTCATCTGTGCCGGTGAGGAAGCACACATCGTAGCCTTGCAGGCGCTTGAACCGGGCCATGGCATCGGTGGCTACGGTGCAGTAGGTGTGACCGATGTGGAGCTTGGCAGAGGGGTAGTAAATGGGGGTGGTGATATAAAAATTACCCTTAGACATAAAAATTCCTCCTGAATTGAAAAATACAAAAAACTTGCCTCTCCCTTTGGGAGAGCCAAGGGGTTGGTAAATATAAAAACCCGCCCTTGGATAGCCAAGGACGAGCAAAAGTCGTGGTACCACCTTGATTCGCAGAAGCTTCCAACATTTTTGTCATTGTAGCGACGTGGCAATCTCCCGATGATCTGCAACGTTCAAAAGAACAAAGATTCCTCGGCTGCGCTCGGAATGACAATAATGTGTTTATTTCTGCCTCAAAACGCAATAACGGGCGCGCCCGGGCATGCCTACTTATCGACACGCCGACTCCCAGACCATGTTCAGCGGCTTTCCCTGTACCTCTTTCCACCAGCCGAGGCTCTCTGAACAGCTATTTCCACTTACTCTTCTGTTCCCAGTCTTTTACATATCCTTAGTATTATACCCCGTTTTTCCTATGTTTGTCAAGCCAAACATAGGAAATCGAGAATTGAGAATGAAGAATTGAGAATTACTGTGTCGCCTTTGGCGACTATTAAAATGAATGGGCGAAGCCAATAGAACAATTTTCAACTCTCAATTCTCAACTCTCAATTAAAAAGAGGACGCATTGCGTCCTCTTTTTATTATCCAAATACTTTCAGCAGGAAGCCTGCGATGCAGACTTCCTGCCACATTTGTTCTGAAAAAATGCATAATCCCCCGCCCTTACGGGCGAGGGAGCCGGATTATTTGGCAAGATCTACGACAAAAATGGCTTTTTTGTCAGTCCAGAAGCTGGTTTCGTATTCTACCTCGATAGATTTGGCGTTGGCAGGGACTGTGAAATAGATGTAGCCCTCAGTGCGACGTCCGACGGATACAGTTCCACCTTCCAGGGTGTTATCTCCCACATATGCAGCAGACTCTTTTTTGCCGTCGGCATAACATTCAAACTCGAAAGAGGAGATATATCGATCAACAGTAGATTTGTTCTCCGCAGAGAGTTTCAGTCGGATGTATACGTAACCGTCATCCGGTTGTAAAAACATATTATCCGATTCCCATTTTTCTGCGCTGATATAAGTGATATTCAGGCCGTTTGCGTCTATGATATCACCCACGCGGTACTTATTGTCAGTTACTACATTAGAGCTTGTTTCGGTTGCAGATGGGGTTTCTTCTTTGCTTATGTTGCCGGAAGTGGTGGGGTTGTTTTGCTGCTTATCCGCAGATATTTCCTCATTTCCGCCGGTACTGCTGGCAATCGCAACTACAACAACGACAACGATGAGCCAAAACCACCATTTTTTAAAAATCGATTTTTTTAATTTCGGGGGTTTGGCAGGATTCCCGCAATTGGAGCAAAATGATCCATCGTAGGTTGCGCCACATTTCTTACATTCCATAAATCTTACTTCCTTTCTAAATAAACTATAAAGGCGTTTATTGCCTATACGGTTTATGTAATAATAGCATATATGCCTATATAATGCAAGTAAAATTTAACTTGGTAGGTGATTATATGTTAAATTATGAGGAAATCGGAAAGAGAATACGCTATCTGCGAAAGAAGAAAAATCTTTCACAAGAACAGTTGGCGGAAAAGGTCTGGATATCCACTACCCATATGAGTCATATTGAGACAGGCTCAACGAAACTGAGTCTGCCGGTTCTGGTAGATTTAGCAAATGCACTGGAAGTGGGAACAGATGAAATTTTAGCAACACCTGTCAGCAAACAAAAGACAGCGGCTCTGGAAGGGGTGGAGGAATTGTTGAAAAACTGTACCCAGTCACAGGTAAAAGTCATTAGTGAAATTATAAAAAGCGCAAAAGACGCCATGGACCAATATTTGTAATAAAGGTGTACGCCCCCGGAGAAACATTCCGGGGGCGTTTTGGTGCAATCTTTGTTCTGAAAAGTGCATAATCCCCCGCCCTTACGGGCGAGGGATTGGCTTGTTATCCAAATACTTTCAGCAGGAAGCCTGCGGCGATGGCAGAGCCAATGACACCTGCCACATTGGGGCCCATGGCATGCATCAGCAGGAAGTTGGAAGGGTTGGCCTTTTGGCCTTCCTTGTTGGCAACTCTTGCCGCCATGGGAACAGCGGACACGCCCGCAGAACCGATGAGGGGGTTGACCTTACCTTTGGTCAGCTTATACATGATCACGCCGCCCAGCAGACCGCCGCATGTGGACAAAATGAATGCGGCAACGCCAAGCACGATGATTTTCAGGGTTTCCCAGTCCAGGAAGTTGGCGCCTACCATGGTAGCGCCTACGGACAGGCTCAGCAGGACGGTGACGGTGTTCATCAGACCGTTTTGCGCCGTATCGGACAGACGGTCGGTGACGCCGGTCTCCTTCAATAGGTTACCCAGCATCAGGCAGCCGATGAGAGGCGCGGTGTCCGGCAGCAGCAGAGCTACGAACAGAGTAACCACGATGGGGAAGATAATCTTCTCGGTCTTGGAAACGTTACGGGTCTGTTCCATCTTCACTTTCCGCATTTCGGGCGTGGTCAGCAGCTTCATAAAGGGCGGCTGGATCAGGGGGATCAGCGCCATATAGGAGTAGGCAGCCACGGCGATTGCGCCCAGCAGATGGGGGGCAAGCTTACTGGTGAGGAAGATGGCGGTAGGACCGTCCGCGCCGCCGATGATGCCGATGGATGCGGCTTCGTTGCCGGAAAAACCCAGCAAAATCGCCCCTAAAAATGCGGCGAACACGCCCATCTGGGCAGATGCGCCCAGCAGCAGGCTCTTGGGATTGGAAAGCAGAGGGCCGAAGTCGGTCATGGCGCCCACGCCCAGGAAGATCAGGCAGGGGTAAATGCTGGTTTTCACGCCAATGTAGAAGAAGTCCAGCAGACCGCCATTACTTAAAATCGTGCCGTAGGAATGGTAGGCCGCGTGATCCGCATTCATAAAGTTGTCCCACAGTTCCTGGTGGTACAGACCTGCGCCGGGCAGGTTGGTGAGGATACAGCCAAAGGCGATGCCGCACAGCAGCAGCGGCTCAAATTTCTTCACAATGGCAAGATACAAAAGCACGCAGCCAATAATCAGCATTATGCCGCTGCGGAGATCCAGCGCTGCGAAGCCGGAATCGTTCCACAGTTTCAGCAGAATTTCAGAAACGCTCATTGGTCTACCTCCTTTATGGAGAGAAACCGCAGTTCATTGATGGGCTTACCCATCTTGTCTGCCACGATGGCCATGATCATGGCGGCGGTTTTAGGTTCTACGTTATACAGTTTCAGCTGACCTGCGCTGCCGGGGGCAGGGACAGGGGCAGGGGTTGCTGTCGGCACAGCTGCTGCCGGTTGGGCGGATTTCCGGGTAAAGCATTTGCCCAGAATGATGACTAGGGTCATCAGCAGGATCAGTCCCAGAAAGACGGTGGCGTAGCCAAGGGCGGCATACAGACCAGCCTGACTTATGGTGATATCATTCATAAATGTCTCTCCTTTGGATAAAAAAGGGAATCGGGCAACCGCCCGATTCCCAGAAAATGTTTATTTCTTGGAGAACAGCCAGTTGATGAGCGTGGTGGTGAGAATGATGATTCCGATAACCACGAAAATCACCAGCATACCAATGCCCATATTGCCAAGGCGGCTGATAAAGCCAGCCGGATTAAAGTAAAAGTCCATAGCTTAACCTCCAAACATGCTCAAAATGATGCCGCCGGCGATAACGGAAGCGATCTGGCCGGACACATTGACACCGATGGAGTGCATCAACAAGTGGTTCTGGGGATCCTCCGCAAGGCCCATCTTGTGGACGATTCTGCCGGACATGGGGAACGCGGAGATGCCCGCAGCGCCGATCATAGGATTGATCTTCTTCTTGGAGAAGATGTTGATCAGCTTGGCGAACAGCACGCCGCCGGCAGTGTCCACGATAAAGGCGATGAGGCCCAGACCCATGATCAGCAGGGTGTCCACTTTCAGGAACTTGTCTGCTACCATGTTGAAGGCCACGGAGATGCCCAGGAAGATGGTGATGAGGTTTGCCAGCACATTCTGGGCGGTATCGGACAGGGAGTTCAGCACGCCGCACTCCCGGATCAGGTTACCGAACATCAAAAAGCCGATCAATGCGGTGGCATCGGGCACGATGGCGGAAGCCACCACGGTGATGATGATGGGGAACATGATACGGGTGGTCTTAGAAACAGACTTCTGCTCGTAGGGCATGCGGATCATCCGCTCTTTCTTGGTGGTCAGCGCCTTGATGACCGGGGGCTGGATCACGGGAACCAGCGCCATGTAGGAGTAGGCGGCAACGGTGATAGCGCCCACATAGTTAGAGCCCAGGGTGTTGGCAACAGCGATAGAGGTAGGACCGTCAGCCGCGCCGATGATGGCGATGGAGGCGGCATCCTTTGCCTCGGGGAAGAAGATGCTTGCCATGGACAGGGTGAAGAAGATACCGAACTGGGCAGCGGCGCCAAAGAGCATCAGCTTGGGGTTGGTCAGCAGCGGGCCAAAGTCGATCATAGCGCCGATGCCGATGAACAGGAGCAATGGGAACAGCTCGTTGGCAATACCCGCCTCATACAGTTCCTGAATGGGGCCCACCAGCGCGGTAGAACCGGGAATATTTACCAAAATAGTACCCAGACCCATGGGCAGCAGCAGGCTGGGCTCCATCTCTTTCTTGATGGCAAGATAGATCAGCAGGCAGCCCAGCAGGATCATTACGATATCCTGCCAGCCAAACCGCAGCAGATTTTCGTATAAAATCTCCATGTAGAGCCTCCTTAGCCGATAACGACCAGAGGATCACCGGAGGAAACGGAGGAACCCTTGGCGGCGACCACCTGGGTGACAGTACCAGCCTTGGGGGCAGTGATGTCGTTTTCCATCTTCATAGCTTCCAGCACGCACAGAACATCGCCGGCGTTCACAGCCTGACCGGCGGCGACATTGACCTTGACGATGGTACCGGGCATGGGGGCGGCAACCACTTCGCCTGCGCCGGTAACAGCTACGGCGGCAGGGGCGGCGGGGGCAGCCTCAGCAGCGGGGGCGGCAGCCACGGGGGCAGCCACAGGGGCGGCAGCGGGGGTGGGTGCAATGGCTTCGTATTCGTTCAGCAGCATTGCCTTACCGGCCTCTACCTCTACTTCATAGGTGCGGCCATTGAGGGTAACTTTATATTTCATAATGAGCAGTGAGGCATCGAGCGACGACAGCCTCACATCCGTCCTTTCGTTTGAATTTTTGTTTATCTTCCTTGCCTTGCGTTAGCAAGGCTGCGTCATCTGCACGAAACTTCAAAGCGAAAATCCAGGATGTGGGGTGCTTTGCAGTTTTCGGGGAGCAGCTTTTTGGCAAGACAAGGAAAAGCACGCAGGGAATATCTATCGATATTTGCAAGGGATTTTCTGAGGTATTGGCGGAAAGCGGCCACCGAAAACCTATCGGCGCTCGGTGCCTCCCTGCTCTTTTACCTCCTTGATGGAAATGAAACGCAGTTCGTTGATGGGCTTGCCCAGCTTATCGGCAACGATGGCCATGACCATAGCGGCAGTCTTGGGCTCGGTATCGTACAGTTTCAGCTTGCCGGCGCTGCCGGGGGCTTTGGGGGCCTCCGCCGCGGGGGCAGGGACTTCCTCCACCACCGCATTGGCAGCCTTTTTATTGGCAACGGCCTTGCGGATGATGGCGATCATCACCACCAGCGCCAGCACGCTTACCAGACTCAAAGTCAGAATGTTATCCAGCTGGGTAGGGGCTTCGGTATGTAAAGATGTGAGAATCATACCGCACCCTCCTTAGGCCTCGACGATGGTGTAGGTCACTTCGTTCTCTTCCTTGGCTTTGCGGTCTTCGAAGAATTTCTCAGCCAGGTTGGGGAATGCGATGTAGCTCAGTACATCCTCGTCGCAGCGGGCCATATCGCCCAGCTTTTCCCGGGTGGCTTCCACAACGGGCTCCAAAGTGTCGGCAAAACGGCCTTCCACTTCCTTCTGGTCGCCCAGGATCTTTGCCTTGATGTCAGCATCAATGGGGGCGGGGGTAGTGCCGTACTCGCCGCGGCAGTAAGCGGTGATCTCCTTGGATACCTTCTTGTAGCGCTCGCCTTGCAGCACGTTGGTCACAGCCTGTACGCCAACCATCTGGGAAGTGGGGGTCACCAGAGGGGGATAACCCATATCGGCGCGGACCTTGGGGGTCTCTACCATAACCTCTTCCAGCCGATCCAGGGCGTTCATCTGCTTCAACTGGCTCATCAGGTTAGACAGCATACCGCCGGGGATCTGATAGGTCAGGCACTGGGTATCGGTTGCCAGAGCCTTGGGGATCAGAGTGCCGTCAGCGATGAACTCGTCACGAATACCCTTGAAGTAGTCGCTCATCTCCTTGGTGCAGGTATCGTCCAGATCCACTTCGTAGCCCATCTGACGCAGGGCGTAAGCCATGGTCTCGGTAGCGGGCTGAGAAGTACCGCCGGAGAAGGGAGAGATGGCGGTGTCGATGATGTCTACACCAGCCTCAACAGCCTTCAAGTAGGTCATGAATGCCAGACCGGTGGTGGAGTGGGTGTGCAGGTCGAGGGGCATGTCCACAGCGTCGTTGATGGCGGAAACCATATCGTAAGCTTCCTGAGGACCCATGATACCGGCCATGTCCTTGATACAGATGGTGGAAGCGCCCATTTCTTTCAGCTCCTTGACCATCTCCACGAACTTGGCGTGGGTGTGGACGGGGGAGGTGGTGTAGGAAATGGTGCCGGAGGCGATGGCGCCGGCATTGACGGTAGCTTCCATGGCCACCTTCATGTTCTTCACGTCGTTCAGCGCGTCGAAGATACGGATGACATCCATGCCGTTCTCCACAGCCTTCTTCACGAACAGCTTAACGAAATCGTCGGGATAGTGGGAGTAGCCCAGGACGTTCTGACCCCGCAGCAGCATTTGCAGCTTGGTGTTGGGCATGGCGGCGCGGATCTTCCGCAGGCGCTCCCAGGGATCTTCATTCAAGTACCGCAGGCAAACGTCAAAGGTAGCGCCGCCCCAGCACTCGGCGGCGTAGTAGCCTGCCTTGTCGATGGTGGAGAGCATGGGCTCAAATTTTTCGAAGGGCAGACGGGTAGCGATCAGAGACTGGTTTGCATCACGCAACACAGTTTCCACAAACTGAACTTTTCTTGCCATAGTGGTGTATTCCTCCATTACTATATATTGTATGTAATACTGTCGTCGGGGGGGGGGGGGGGGGGGGGGGGGGGCG
>JBGVON010000074.1:0-2185 GCA_045126495.1 Faecousia sp. | reverse complement strand
CCACCATAATATCGATATCACTGCTTTGCGTAGCTTCCCCACGGAGATAGCTGCCCTGCAGGCCCACATAGACCAGCCGGTGGGCAAACTCCGCATGCAGAAAATCCAGCAGCCGGGTAATGTAATTTTCAATATTGACCATGCATGCAATTCCTCCAGTGCGCTATAAGCAAATAAAAAGGACATCCATAAAGGATGTCCTTTTGGTGGGCGAGGCGGGACTTGAACCCGCACGTCCGCAATGAACACTAGAACCTGAATCTAGCGAGTCTACCAATTCCACCACTCGCCCATCTCTATTCCCTTAAGCACCTTGGTTTCCCTCAGCGCTTGAACATAATAGCACGGACGGCGAATTTTGTCAACACCTATTTTAGTTTTTTTCAAAAATATTTCACCGGAATCCGCTCATCAGTTCCCGGCTTTTGGGGCTTGACAAACACAGCGCATTGTGCTATCATACACAGGTCAACAACTTCATAGCTTATTTATTCGGAGTGATACCCAAGAGGCCGAAGGGGCTCCCCTGCTAAGGGAGTAGGCGGTCAAAAGCCGCGCGAGGGTTCAAATCCCTCTCACTCCGCCAAAAATACCCATACCCTATCCGGGGTGTGGGTATTTTTTGTTTAACAGAGGGATTTGAACAATTTCAATGCAACAGTCCGGTGGACAGTTGCTCGCTGGGTAGAGTCCCGGGGACACCTTGATTTTAGCAAATCCCTCTCGATCCGTCAAAAAATGGGACTGTTGCAAAACTTTCATTTTGCAACAGTCCCTTCTGTGTACAGATCTCAGAACAGCGTGGTGGGATCCACGTACGGAAGATTCTGATCGTCGGCAACAGCCTTGTAGGTCACATGGCCCTTGTAGACGTTCAGGCCCTTCATCAGCGCAGGATCAGCCTTACATGCTGCTTCAGCGCCCATGTTGGCGATCTTCAGCGCATAGGGCAGGGTTGCGCCGGTCAGAGCCAGCGTGGAGGTTCTGGGCACCGCGCCGGGCATATTGGCAACAGAATAATGCAGAACACCATGCTTGATAAAATAGGGATTAGAATGGGTGGTGATCCGATCGATGGTTTCAATGGAACCGCCCTGGTCGATGGCAACGTCCACCAGCACGGAGCCGGGCTTCATCTTCTTTACCATTTCCTCGGTAACCAGCTTGGGAGCCTTCGCACCGGGAATCAGCACACAACCCACAACCAGATCCGCGTTTTCCACAGCCTTTGCAATGTTAAACGGGTTGGACAGCAGGGTCTGGACTCTGCCGCCGAAGATGTCATCCAGATAAGCCAGACGCTTGGCATTCAGATCGATGATGGTGACATTGGCACCCAGACCCACAGCCATCTTGGCTGCGTTCAGGCCCACGTTGCCGCCGCCGACAATGACCACATTGGCGCGCTCAACACCGGTAACACCGCCCAGCAGCACGCCTCGACCGCCATAGCTGGATTCCAGCAGCTTTGCGCCGTTCTGAATGGACAGGCGGCCGGCCACCTCACTCATGGGCGACAGCAGAGGCAGGGCTCTGTCCGCAGTCTGGACAGTTTCGTAGGCGATGCCGATTACCTTCTTCTCCAGCAGAGCCTGGGTCTGCTGGGGATCGGGCGCCAGGTGCAGATAGGTAAATAGAATCTGCCCCTCCTTGAACAGGTCGTATTCGGGCAGCAGAGGCTCTTTAACCTTAATAATCATATCCGAGGCAGCAAAGACCTCCTCCGCCCGGGGCAGAATCTGTGCGCCGACGTCAGTATATTCCGCATCGGTAAAACCGGAGCTGATGCCGGCATCCTTTTCCATGTATACCGTATGTCCGGCACGAACCAGAGCATCGACACCCGCAGGAGTCAGGCCAACACGCCCCTCCTGTGCTTTAATTTCCTTGGGACAGCCAATAATCATAGTATGTACTCCTTTCGGCATAATTACGACACCGTCTATAGTGCCTCTAAAAGTACTATAACACATCCCTTGGATTTTTCAATCATTATTTTGACTAATTTGTCTATTTGCAAACTTTTTGGTACAGAATCCGCCTGTTGCAGTGCTTGACTTTTCTTTCCGAAAATGATAAGATGGCGAAGAATCCGGAGAGTTGTCCGAGCGGTTTAAGGAGCCAGTCTTGAAAACTGGTGATTCCGAAAGGAACCTAGGGTTCGAATCCCTAACTCTCCGCCAAA
>JBGVON010000073.1:0-37081 GCA_045126495.1 Faecousia sp. | reverse complement strand
CAGAGGCCATACCCAGCGCTTGACCCGCCAGCAGTGGGAAGAAAGAAAAATGTAAATGCAAATAGTGCGCCCGCCTTGGTCAATACCCCGACCAAGGCGGCTTTTTGCGCAAAACCAACCCGCCAACCACTTGAATGCCATTCTTGAGAGGTTGTATACTCCATAGACAAATATGCACGAAATAACACGTATTAGACGATTTTTATGCATAAATCGTCCATTATATTCAATCTGATACATTGTGTTTCGTTGGCGTTCCGGTCAACATTCCGGTCAAAATTGTTGCAGGGGTGCAACACCCCTGTTGCACCCCCACAAAATGCGGAATGTGGATCCGGCTGCCGAATCTGTCAGAAAAGGATTGAATAGAATGAACTATTGCTCTGTAAAAGAGACAGCTGAGCGATGGTGCGTTTCCGGGCAGTTGGTCCGGCGCCTCTGCAAAGAGGGGCGGATCATGGGTGCCATTCAGCGGGATACCGGATGGATGATTCCGGAGGATGCCGAGAAACCCGGGGCTCCGGCGCAGGAGCCTGAGCAGGATCTCAGCTCCTTGCTCAAGCGAGTGCTCTACCAAAAAGAACGCAACAACCACTTTGATGTCTACGAGTACATCCAAGTAAACCTAGCCTACAGCTCCTGTCGCATGGCAAGCAACCGACTAACCAGACAGCAGGTTGAGGAGGTCTATCGGACAGACAAGATATCTGTCGCCTTTGAACCCATGAAGATCGACGATCTGATCGAGGTCGTCAACCATTTCCGCTGCGTCGATTATATGATTGAACATGTGACCAAACCGCTTTCACAGACATTGATCCGAAAGCTGCACTATCTTCTGAGCTATGGCACCTATGCGGTGCGGAACCGAAAAGTGGAACCCGGCGAGTACCGGAAGCACTCGTCCAAAATGGGAATCCCAGCGGATCAGATTACCTCTACCCTAGACCGCGCGATGCGGGCCTATGAGAAGGCTGAGCCCTCATTGGATCAGATCTTGGAATTCCATGTGCGTCTGGAAAGCATCCATCCCTTCGAGGATTACAATGGTCGCGTGGGTCGCGTCATCATGATAAAGGAGTGCCTGAGGCATGGCATTGATCCGTTCATCATTGACGACAAGCGTAGAGGGGAGTACAACCGGGGCATTGCTGAGTGGGATGAGGATCGGGAGACCCTTCGGATCGCAGCGCAGCAGTCCCAGGCGCGTTTCCGGCAGCAGGATGAGATGTTCCTGATCCTGCGCCGCAATCAGGCAAAGGAACGACGGAGGAGGAAAAAGAAGTGAAAATTGACAAGCTTTACGAGGCTCTGCTGGCTCACGTGGCGGCGCAAAGCCCGAACTATGGCGATGATGCCTGCAGCGTCCTGGAGATGCTCTACAACGCCTATAACGAGTACAACGGCATAGATAACCACGAGATCAAACAGGACTTTGAGGACCTCTACGAGGCCATGCACGGCAAGACCCTCCGGGAAAAGGATCGGGTCATTGATGCCGTCTGCCGCCTCTGTAGAGACCACGAAAAACGCGGCTTCGCCGACGGCCTCTGCCTCGGCATCCGCCTGGCACAAGAGATGGCTCATATTTAGTGTTTCAGGGCACGGCGTATGCCGTGCCCTGATTTGCGTGATTGCCTACATATATCCGTATTTTTTTCTCAGCCTAGTGTATTTCGCCTTAAGAATGGGGTTGACAAGCATTTCGTGACAATGATCATACAAAACTTGTGACTTTAGCAGTGCGGGCCTGCTTTCTAAAATTTCAACATATGCTGCAGCGGCGTTGGCATCAGAGAAACCATCAATTTTAGAGTAATAATTGATTGCAAAGGTATCTCCATATGTCAAAACATTTCGCAAGCAGTCACTATCTTGTGGAATTTTAGAAACAATCATACGCCGGTCGTTGGGAAGGGAAATATAAGCTTTTCTGTTTTGTATTGCTTGGAGAAATACCAAATTGTTGTCCATAAGTTCCTTGGTCTGGCGGTGGATTGAGCCCGTAAATATCTCCATATATGTAGTCCAGAGTTGGTCTGCACGCTCATTATCATCCAATATAAAAGCGCTATTGAACAGGGTCTTTGACACTACATAATGTGTATATTTTTTTGCCGTATATAGTCGCTCTGTAAGGTTATGATTAAGGGCATGATACCCGGGGATTGCACAAATACACTTGATAGTGCTTGCGGTTATTGATTGCCGGGTAGCGTGGTTGGCTGCGGATAAATAATTCACGGCATATGTATTGTTGTTTTTAAGAGCATTACATATTTGCTCTTCCCAAGCAGAATCCAAATATCGAGTAGCTTCCATAAATCGGATCTTCTCACCGGTTGCATCTAGGTTCAGCCGTTGGGCAAAGGCGGCTTTAATTGTGTTTTTACGAACGGCTGAAAAGCTGCTATATTTTATTGCAGTTTCAAAATTGAGTGAGTAGAAGAGATCCCTGGCTACATCGGCATTCATATTTGAAATATAAATGAGAATATCATGGGCAATCGTATTTTGCTGGAAACCACCATTAAAATACTGAAGCAACATAGGGGCTTGATCCTTAGTTACCATAGATGCGGGAAGAAGGGAGAAAATGGTTTTATGAGAATAACGATACCTGACTGAGTTGAATTCAGTGACTGAAAGGACCGGAAAATCAACAGAGAACAGAAAAATGTAGTTAGAAATGTCTGTCGTGTTGCAGCTTTTTATTATCTCTAACCGTAATTGTTTATGTGTTTCCGGGTTCTTTTCTAGCCACGAAACATTGTCCTCAATGGCACCAATGATTGCCGGCTCCTGATACTTGACAATCGTCCCTAAATGCAAACGCACTATAATTGCATCAAAGAGGTATCCGTTTTCCTGCAGCAAATAAGCAATCTGTTCACTGTAACCTTTAAACCTGCTGAGGATATGTATATTGTTGAGTGTGTCTTTGGATAGGTTTTCTGGATTAAGTTTATTAAGAAGCCTTTGATAAGATATAAATAGTTGCTCTTTTTGCTCAGTGCGAAGGGTACCAGAAGTAAGCTGCTTCATAACTGAATCCTCGAAATCAGCAACAATAGTGTTAATAGATAACATAAACTGCAGGAAATAAGGCGCGACTATTGTGGATCCGAGCTTTTCTTCTGAGCCAATCAGAAAACGCCTCACTATTTCAAACTGTTCTTGCTGAGCGGAGGGCGTTTCTTCGAAGCGTTGTAGAATGTGATGTACGTAATGCTCACTAAAGCTGTCTTTCTTTACATTGATTAAAGGTATTGCGCTGCCTAGATTTAGCAAACCTAGCTCAGATTCTGTGATGATATTATGGACGCCGAAGAACAAAGGCGTATACCATAGGATCTCGCTGGAGTGTCGTAAACAAAGATTTTTCCGAAACTGCAGCAACTGATCCTCGCTGAAGAGTTCTTCAAGTACCTCACAGAGACGTAAAGCATGAGTATCGGAATAAACGGAACGTGCTGAATCAAACGATAGGATTTCTAGAAGTTGTTTGTTGATTCTATCAAAAGCATTCTTTGAGTTGTCTAGCTTGGAGATCCACTCGTATATACCCTCTGGATAATGTTGTAATGTCGTAACATATAAAGGCTCGTACTTGAAAACCACATCGGGAAGTGGTAATTTCAGCTTTTTAAGCCGATCCAGTGCCTCGAAAATTACTTGAGGATTACTAACCGCAACGCGGGAGACAATATCAGTAAAACCCTCGATGACATCACCGTATAAGATAGCATTTTGTACTGCGCTCTCATCATTATTATATATCCGGCTGTTCTTCGGATAATTGTAGAAGTACATACGATAATTGGCATCAATCATTTTGGCGTCTATTAGACTCCGAACATCTTTTATGTACTCCGTATTATCGCTGCCTAGCTCTGTTTCGCATAAAGAATCATCCAATTTGTGTTGCAAATAGGCTTCTACTAAGTTGCCAAAGCTACGATCACCTGTTTGAATGAATTCTTTTTCATGTGCCGTGGTCAAATAGGCAACAGCGGCGCATTTTTCAAATACAACATTAGAGCGGCCAAAACGATCACACAAAGATGCATAAAGTGTAAAGGCTCTATTTAGTCGATCCTTAATATCTCTAACACCGAAATTCTTACCACGTATGATCCACTGCATTCCAGGAAGGTCGACGAGACGAACACCCAATGTCGGAAATAGTTTTTGGAGGTATGTCCTATTCTGCTGAAGAATAGACTCAAGAATGGTTTCATAATCATCAATATTGATGGTTTGAATATTTAAAATATAGTCGAACAGTTTTGCATAAAGAGACTCGTTTTCAGAACTTTTATGGTTCGCATGGTTGTCAAATAGGGATGACTCTGGCTTGACGTTAACAATAAAGACGATTTTGTTCCTGCAGGTGCCGGTCTGCATATAGTATTTCCGCAATTCTTTTAGGAATGTAATTACGCAGTCATGTTCTTCTGTTCGGTCAAGGTCTTCTATAATGAATATATAGTGGGTATATTTCTTTTCTTTATTACAGTACTTTATGACAAATTTGCGGTAAAGTTCGATTAACTCATTTTCGTCTATTGTTCTTGATCCTTCGGATTTATTTGAAGAAAAAACAATTTCTGCGCGAATGATGACATAAATTAGACACACTACAGATGCAAGTAAAAAGAGGCCGTTCCAGATTTCTGCTTTTCCCCAAATGGTAGGTATGCCAATATCCAACACGTATGGGAGAATATATCCAACAACAAAAAACATCAACGACAAAAAGGCGGCAACATAATAACGCGGGTTTTCTGTGTGGAGTTTTAGCAACCCATAATTTTTGCTAAGACGACGGCTAATATATGCGCCTGATTCGTCGCTTAGTTTGGAGATGATTTGATATAAAAAACTGCGGTGAAGGTCAGTTGTTGCATTGCTATCAGAAGAATTTTGCTTTTTGCATAAGTGCGACCACATTGATACAGTAATTATACGCTGGTCTGCTCTGTTTTGGCATAGCAATTCAGCAACACTGGATTTGCCAGCGCCGAAAGGAGATGTTACGGCTAACATTTGTGCACCGTGGTCAATTGCGGCCTGCAAACTGTTCACCTGCGCTTGAAGTCCTAGAATATCCTCTGATTTGCTATGAATTGGCGTATTAAGAAACACCAATGCATTAGAATCCTCGGAAATTTTGTTACTAATCTGCTCACTTTCTTGCATATAGTACACCTTCTCTCTATCTACGGGTCAGTTTGTAATACCACTGATTTTGCAAGATTGATATGAAACTTTGTGGTTAGTCAAGTATGAGTCAAGTAGAAACAACACGTTTTTGCTGCATTTTTCTGCATATATTGCTTAAAAAATGAGATGTTGATATATGCAGTCAACTATGAGTCAAGTAAAAATCATGCCCAAAAAGGAAGATACTTCCGATTTTTATCGGAGGTGGAATCTGGAGAAATTTTGATTAATCCTACGGCACATGTTTCGTTCAAAAGTCGCGTAATCATCGAACTATTCTTGGCATCAATCCTAAATCTTTCGCGAAGGGAAGAATTAGTCATAACATCTCTATTTACGCGCTTTAGGCACGCATGGAGGTAGCAAGCGCGATAGCGATCTTCTTTGCTCATTTTAGCAAATTCCTTGTGGGCATACAAAATGACCTTGGTGTGATCATTGTATATTTCAATTTCTGGAGCAGGGAGCTGGTAGAACTCTGTTTGAAAAACTACCTTGTCATATCCACTGCCACGTTCTTCGCAAATACCAACCCGACGCAGAAATGCCGCTAATTTTTCGTTACGAGAAACAGGTGGATGATCTACAAAACGCGCCTGGTCAATCAATGGTGCCCCGGGGTTAGTAATTTCTAAGCGATCAGCAAAAATTTCAATCAGGGGGCTGGTGCCTTGCATAAAGAAGTTTTGGTGTATCATTGCATTTGCAACAAGTTCTCTGATGGCTAGCTCGGGATACATAGGAACAACTTTTCGCAACGCTTGGCCAAGCACCTCGTTATTAGGCAGCAAGTTATTAATATAGCCAATTAAACCCTCAAAACCATTGGCGTATCCCTTTCCGCCAATCTGTTCCTTGCTCGCAGCACTAATCCTGTCAGTTCCTTCGTACTTAATTACTCTGATAGCCTTTCGACTTAGCGAAGGAAAGTCCCCTAGACGCTTTGCAAACAGGATTGCGCCCATGTTAGTGATGTTATAATTGCCTGTTTCGGATTTGATAATCATTCCATCCTCGGTCAATGCCTCGAGTATTTTGGTTTTATCGCTGGGAAGATCAAGCGACAGTAACTCAAAGTAGGCGGAAAAATCAAGTTCCCGAAGGACAAAATCTCCCGAAACATTCTCCATTGCGATCATGACCTCAAAAGGCTTCCGGGAAAAAATAGCCCAAAGTTCCCGTTCTGTATCGGGGTAGTCCTTGAGCTTCTTTTTGTGCGAGTCAATCCGAATATAGTCTTCACCACGGAATTTGACCGGTGTGGAAAAAGCACGACTGATTTCCAACAAAACGACATGCTTGTCGTCTATGGTGGTAGAATGAAAGTAAAATTGCACTTGAGGATCCAATTGGGTGCTGATCCACAAATCCAAGCTTTGATTTTTAACACGCTCTGCTTGAGGCTGAAAGGTGGTACCAAGAACTTCATGGGTTTGGTCGTCGATTCCCCAGATTAGAAAAGCATGTTCTTGATTAAATAGAGCTGCCGTGTTGGCGAGCGCGCTGACGTATTCTCCAATTTCTTGCGGATTATAGTTGTTGTGCTTAAACTCAATCCAAGGTAGCTCGTAGGTGTGTTTACGCGCCGCTTCGATGATTTCATTAATCATGTTAATGTTGTAAGGCATAGTAATCCTCCTTTTTCATATGGATAGTATACTACTTGTTGCGAAAAATATCAACTATTTTCCGTTTATTAATCAAGTAAAAAATGGGGAATATACGACATAATTCGCAAGATTACAGATGAAATAATAGAAATATAGAAAAAATAATTTGTTTTTCTGTAGAATGCTAAAATAAATTGTGCGTTTTTGGCAAGACTAGTCAAGTAAATTGGCCTCTCAAGTTAGCAGAAGGCCTGATTAAGCAAAAAGTACAGGAACGAAGAAAAACATTCCTGTACTTTCAATTTTATGACGAAAAATACTTATATTAATCATTTCTACTGCGGTCTTACAATATCGATGATAGAACCAAACAGAGAGAGGTCTCCCACAACAATCAGCGCTAGCTTTTCACGGACACGCGTTAACCCTTGTAGTAAAAGCTTTGTATAGAGATAGTTGGGGTTGGGGTGCTCTTTAGCTCTTAGTCTTTGATTGTTGTCATAGTAAAATGTATCATCCATAATCATCAGTACGTTGTCAAATTCCTGTCCCACGACCCGATGGGTATTAGTGTCAGCTGTGTAACAGTCAAAATTACTGGAATAAAAGGTTGAACCGGTAAAATTGATGAATTGATACCCCTTACGCCTATAGTATTGGATTAACTGCTGTGCCTCTTGGACATCTGTAGCGAATAGAATTTCCACAGACGGGTATGAATCTCTAACATCCTTGCTTCGAAGATTGTCAAGTCTCCTAATGAAGGATACTAATTCGCGGTTTGTTCGAATTTTATCCGTAAGGGCGTAGCCAGTGAAATGACTTAACGACAACACCTGAGTGGCGATATCCGCATTTTGTTCTTTTGTGGACAGGGTTTGGCCTGCATCGTAAGAAAAGATCACCAACTGCGAATTAGCCGCACCTGCCCTTACGATAATTTGATATTGGTGTAGGTGAATTCGTTGACTCTCGTCGACTAGAATAAATGTGTACGGTGAAAAGTCAAAATATAGAGAGATACTTTTCGCTTCGACAATGTCCACATTGGGGAGATGATCATTTAAAAATTGATGCCCCGGAGCCATAATTCCGCAGTGAATAATACAGCATTTTCCAATGTTGGACAAAGCAACAGCAATATCGTACAAGAGGAGTGTCTTCCCCGTGCCTGCTCCGCCAGTAATGCCAACGTATTGATAATCCGTTCGCACGCCCTGAAGCTCCATAATCTGTGCCTTGATTTTTTCCTGGTGTGAAGTTAAGAAGTACTGTTTCTTCAGAAAATTAGTAGGTGTATTAATCGGCGATACCAAAAAATCCGCAGGTCTAAACAACGAATCAATATTGCCGGAAAAGAGATTTCCTTGGGCAGATAACGTTTCAACCAACTCTTCTACAGGCTGTTCCTGTAGCGTCAGTGTGTCATCAAGCTGAAAAAGGCGATTTTGTTTGGAGATATAACAGAACGTATATACTCTCTTTTTGGTGTGTGCGAGATAATACCTGTTTTGGGTTAGCTGTTTCTCAATTCGTTCGGTAGGAACTGCACCGCTTTTCAGCTCAATATTAATAATGGAATCTTCACCGATTCGGAGCAAATCAAACTCCTTGCTGATTTGGGGAATGCGATACGAAAAGAAGAAACCATCCATGAGCGCAATGCTCATTTGAGCATTGATAAGCTGATCTACCAAAGAGCGAAGGCTATTCAATTCGTGCTCTTTAAAATCTTGTACTGATTCTCGAACGGATAAAACAGATTCAAAACAAGAAAAATGCTTGAGGGAACACACGCGCGTTAGTGCATAAAGATTTACAGGTTTCAAAAGAACACCTCATTTATGTATGATTTAATTTCGCCTTGACATTTGAAAGAGTAAAATGTCAAAGTGCTGCTCTTACATTGTCTATTATCGGAATGGTCGTATTTTTTAGAGATGCAATTCCTTCACCCTGCGATAAAACGTATTTGGCTTTAACCCAAATTCCTTCATAGCAGCCGTTGCAGTAATCTCGCCGGCGCGCCAGCGGGCACAGACGGCACGGAATTTGGCCTCATCGACAGCAACCGGCTTACGGCCTTTGTACTTGCCCTCTGCCTTAGCAATCTCGATACCCTCACGTTGGCGCTCCAGGATACTTTCACGCTCTAACTCGGCTAAGGCGCCGAAGACGGTTAGCATGAACCGGCCGTGAGGAGTCGTGGTGTCGATGTTTTCTTTCAGACTAACAAACTCCACACCCTTCTCTGTCAGGTTGGCGATGATCGTTAGCAGGTCTCTGGTATTCCTGGCGATCCGGGAGATGCTCTCGACAATCAAGGTGTCGCCGACACGGACGAAGGCCATCATTTCCTTAAACTCTTTGCGGTCCGTGTTTTTGCCGCTGGCTTTGTCAACGAAGACCCGCTCAACTTTTTGTTCTTCCATCATCTTCAACTGCCGTGCCTCATTTTGCTCGAGGGTGGAGCAGCGCACATAACCAACTCTCAAAATATCAGCCTCCTTTGTATGTACTCATTGTACCAAAGGAGGCTTTTTGTTGCAATAGGATATTCATTTTGGTTGCAATATTTCAAAATTAGTTTACAAACTCTTGTGACATAAAAATGCGGATAATTTCGTTTTGTCATTAGGGTATACCCAAACGACACATATTTTCATTGGATGATGATTAATCGGGGTGAACCAGGCAAGAGAGGAAGCGTGTTGCACTTTTTTATTATTTGTGTTAATATGACAAAAAACAAAGGAAGTGACAGTAATGGCCCTGATTATTTGCCCGGATTGTAAGAAGCAAATATCTGATCGTGCAGATCGGTGCCCTCATTGCGGCCTTCCTGCGCAGTTTTTTCATGCCCAGCCAGCGGAGCAGTCTGCACCGGCGGCGGATAACAGCAACCTGGACTATGCAAATCTGGGCAATATTCTGCTGTCCTTCGATAAGGATTACTGCACAATCTTTGGTGCATCCCATTACATTACCCACAGAGAAGAAGATCACATGAACCAAGTGTATAGGGAGTATTATAAGACTCTCTGCAATAAGATGATCTTCCAGTATGTGTGCAACAATGCTCGTACTTTCCGGGTGGATATTGACTCTCTGAAGTCTTTCCTCTCCAAAATGCACACCCTCAGCAGTGATGTGATCACCCACAATACAAACTATGTGGATCGTGTGCTGGAACAGGAAAAGGAATACTTCGACCATATTCTTGAGGACATAGATCCTGTTATCAAGCTGGATGAAGAGCAGCGCCGTGCGGTCATTACTGACGATGATCACTGCCTGTTGGTAGCAGGTGCCGGTGCGGGTAAAACCACCACCATGGCTGCCAAGGTCAAATATCTGGTAGAAAAACAGGTCGTTCATCCGGAAGAGATCATCGTCATTTCTTACACTCGCAAAGCCATTGGCGAATTGCAGGAGCGTATCAATCAAGGCCTCAAAATCCCTGCAAAGATTTGCACATTCCATAAGTTTGCTTTTGATATCGTCAAGAAGTTCTCTGTGGAGCCGCCGGAAATCAACTTCTCCTCCTATGAGATCATCTTCGAAATGCTGGAGAAATCTATTTTCAGTAACAAGAAGCTCATGCACAACCTGGTACTGTTCCTTGGTTATTATTTCGACCTTGAGGAAGATGTTTTCAAGTTTGATGACATGAACCAGTACCATCTTTATAAAGCTGCTCAGGACTATGAAACCCTTAAGAGCGGTCTGGGCGAGTATGTGAAGAAGGTGGAGCAGCAGCGCTCTAAGCGGGTCAAAACCTTGACCGGTGAATTCCTGCGTTCCGTTCAAGAAGTACAGATTGCCAACTTCCTGTATCTGAACGGCATTGACTATGAATACGAGCGGCCCTATCCCTTTGAGTCGCCCACCAGAAGCAAAAAGTACACCCCCGACTTTTACATCAGCCAGGGTGAACATACCGCCTGGCTGGAGCATTATGCACTCAGCGAGAGCGGTTACAATTCTTTGTTTACACCTCAGCAAACCGCAAAGTACAAGAAGGCTATCCGGGATAAGCGGGATGTACATGCCCGTTGCGGAACGAAGCTTCTGGAAACTTGGTCGCTATACAATGATCGTCAACCTTTGCTGGTGCATTTGCGGGAAGCTTTGGAAAGAGAAGGCTTCGTTCTGCAACCCAGAAATCTTGACGAGGTTTATAAGAAGATCGTCGATACCGGCAAGGATAAGTATATCTTTAAACTGATCCAGTTCATGATGAACTTCATTGAGCAGTATAAAACCACCGGGTATGACGAAAAGGGTTTTGATCTCCTTCGCAAGAAGACCGATAACGCAAGAACCTTGCTGTTCCTGGATATTGCGGAAGAAGTGTATCATCATTATCAAGCAACACTGAAGCAGCGCAATCAAATCGACTTTGCAGATATGATCAATGATGCCCATTTTTATCTGCAGGAGATCGAGCAGCAGCATATCAATCTGCCCTATAAGTATATCATTATTGACGAATTCCAGGATATTGCCCGGCAGCGCTTTAATTTGACCAAGCGCTTGTCCGAGATCACTAAGGCTAAAGTTGTAGCTGTTGGTGATGACTGGCAGTCTATTTATGCGTTCTCCGGCTCCGACATCACTTTGTTTACCCGTTTTCTGCAGCTGATGGGCGCGGGTACGGAACTGAAGATCACCCATACATATCGTAACTCTCAGGAGCTGATCGATATTGCCGGCGGTTTTGTGCAGAAGAACAGCGCGCAGATCCGCAAGCAACTTCTCTCTCCAAAGCGCTTGGAGAATCCCATTGTTATTGAACCCTTCGATGACTCTGTGAAAATGATGGCCTCCTTGGCTGCGAAGGTAGAGGAGATCATCGGAAAGATCATCGATGAGTTTGGAATTAAGTCCTCTATTTTGCTGATTGGCCGATACAATTACGATATGTACAAGCTCTATAAGACCGACAAGTTCTCCGAACTGCCAGGCAACAAGGTAAAGTCCGAGAAGTATCCCAATGCCAACATCACCTTCATGACCGCCCATAGTTCCAAGGGCCTTGGCTATGACAATGTGGTGCTGATCAATATGTTTGAGGGCAAGTTTGGCTTCCCGTGCCAAATTGAGGATGATCCCATTATCAAACTAGTTATGTATGAAGACAAGAGCATGCCCTTTGCTGAAGAACGGCGCTTGTTCTATGTAGCCATGACCCGCACGAAGAACCGTGTGTATATCGCAACACCCAAGCACAAACCCTCTCGCTTCCTTGTGGAACTGATCAAGGATTATCAGCTGCCTCTGTCTGAAGAAATCAATATGCAGACGGTAGACTTGTTTAACCTGCGTTGCCCGGTCTGCGGATTCCCGCTTAAGTATGAGTTTAACAAGAATTACGGTCTGAATCTTTGGATCTGCACCAACGAAGCGGAAGTTTGTGATTTCATGACCAATGACAAGGTGCATAAGCATGATATTTGCAAATGCCCCAAGTGCAAGGATGGATACCTAATCGTAAAGATGAATCCCAAGAATGGAAATGTATTCTACGGCTGTACGAACTATTTTAGTGACGAGAATAAGTGCGGTCACATGATTACACTTAGCTCGGACCCGGTGTAGGAGGTTTAGTATGACAGAACTCGAAACCTTAGAACGCGCAAAAATGTACATGGAAAAGCTGGCCAATGGCATCAATCCCATTGATGGATCCGTGATCCCGGATGAAGATGTTGTCAATAATGTCCGGCTATCCCGCTGCTTCTTCTATGTGGCTGATGTGCTGCGCCAAGTCATCGAGAACGGTGGCGTTGTGTCGCAGAAGAGTTCTAAGAAGGAGCCCTTTGCACTTTCAGCTGAGGAACGCGCAGGATTTGCTTTTGCAGATGACCCGCTTACCATTTCTGAAATCGTCAAGCGCATCAATGACCTTGTAACCGATGAAAACATGACCAAACTAACCGCGCCGATGGTGACAGAATGGTTGGTAAATATCGGCGTTTTGTTCATCGAGATGAACGCAGAGGGGAAGAATGTCAAAAGACCTTCCCCGCAGGGGATATCTATAGGCATCAGTGTAGAGGCGCGGACAAGTATGAATGGTCCGTACTCTGCCGTTATTTATAATCGTGATGCACAACAGTTTGTCATCGATAATTTAGATGCGGCTCTGGATATGTACCGCGAAAAAACGGAAAATCAAGGTCAACCATGGAGTCCGGAGCATGATCGCTGTCTGCTGGATCTGCATCAGAAAGGCGTACCCATGAGAGAAATCGCGGTTACATTGAAGCGAAATGCTGGCTCTGTCCGCGCAAGGTTGAAAAAACTTGGCGCCTCGGCATAATGTATTGCGCAGAATAAAGAAGGTGACAATATGCATCCCGAACCGATAAGACATCACTACATTCCACAGTTTATTCTCAAAAACTTCTGTTTTAAAGAAAGGCATCTGTACTATTTCGATAAGCAGACAGGCTGTGTTTCCGTTAAGGATACCAGGGATGTTTTTATGGCGCGGAATCTTTATCGAGACGAGATCAATTGTGTAGCTGATCCTGTGAAAATTGAAAAGGATCTTGCAGAGTATGAGCGAGAGATAGCACAGATTATCAAAGAACGTTTTTTGTCCGGAAGAGAAGTGTATATCACTCCGCAGGAGAACGAGATGCTGAAATTGTTTTTTGCAATTATGGGATTTCGCTCCTTAAACGCAAAGAGAAGCTTTGATGATTCGAGTTCTCTGCGCTCAAAAGCGTATTGCAAGTCGTATCAACCGGATGGCAATACTTTGGATTTCTGGAAACGCAATTTGGGATATATTGTTCAATGCCGCTCTTTTGAGGAAGTGTGGAACCATCCGCAGATAGATGATCCGATAAAGGTGTTTTCTCATCGGGATACTGTTGGCTACTTTGGGAAATACATCGCCATAGCAGAAGCAAATATGCCCAACTCATTTTTGATCGGTGATATATATCCTGTTGTTGTTAATGGCGTCCTTCCCAATGGTCTGCCATTGCCAATGTACGATATTTTTCCAATCTCTCCCCAAAGAGTGTTGTTTCTGGCCAGCAATGGCGTTCAGGGGACGCCCAAGGATGTCTTGTTCTTGCGAGAATTCTTGCTTCAGCCCCCTAAGTATGATGAAAACACAAATCTTCTGAGGCTTCGCATAAAGAAGCTAAGTACAGACGAAGTTCAGTACCTCAATAAAGAGATTGTGGATAGTGCGAAACTCGGAATTGCAACCCAGCAATTGCCCGCAAAACAGATAGAAGTTTGATGTGGATAGATAATATGAGCGACTGTCGCATTTGCGGCAGTCGCTATTTGCGTATTATTGTTTTGAATAGTCTAGGTCGTAGAGGTAATTGTCAGCAATCACATCCAAACGTTGGTGTCCGAGGGCGCGAGAAACGGCGGCAAGAGCCTTTTTGTCATAGATGATACCCTTTTTACTGCCACGGCAGATGTAGCGTTCTTCCAAAGGGATTTCTTCCAACGGCCGTGCGAGAATTGCGTAGGCCGTTTTTGCGTAAGCAGCCCTTAGTTGATGGATGGGAGCACGCGAATGTATATGGTCGAAAATCACAGTTTTTCCTGCCGCAGCTGCCTCCTGAGCAATTCTCAGCGGATCGCTGCTAAGGCAGGGGACGGTTCGCGTTTTACCGCCTTTTCCGCTCTTAACGAACACATATGTCTGACCATCTTCTTCCCAGACATCGTCTGGCGTGACAGCCTCGAGCTCGTGTCTGCGCAAACCCGAAGCGTTCCCAAAATCCAGTATATCTTTGTGACGCTCCGGTGCAAAATGGTTCATCCATCGATCTGCGCGATGTTGTGTGATATCGTCTCTGCTCCGCACGGGAAGCTCAACGCCAAAATCATGCATACCGCATTGAAACAGTTTAGCAATGCCCGCAGCTTCCGCACGGACAGTCCATGCACTCATCGTTTGCTTCCGTAACTCTAGGTACTCACCGACATGTTCGCGCGCCTCATCCAAATATCTGCAGTTATGCGTTTCCTGCGCCCAACGGAGAAAACGCATACAATAGTCAATGTAATTATCCATCGTGACCGATGAGTAGATTTTTTCACGAGCAGGAAAACCTTTGTTTTCCTGTTTGTCAAGATGCTTGCTATGGCCATACGCAGCCATAGCAAGCAGTTTCTCAACCCCTTGTCTGACAAGAGCTTTTCGGTGCCCCATTATTAATACCTCCTAATATATTTACCAGCAATTAGCCCTGCTGATCCAGGCCCTTCGTGTAGCCAGCCGATGTTTTTTAATCAGGTTAACCGTTCCTGAGCGTATTTTCAGAGCAGTTTTCCCGGAAATTATCTGCTTCGCAGACACTTACCCGGTTATTTGACCGTAATTCCGGGGAAATAGCTGGACTCTGATACGCAATTTCTGCATGTCGGCCGCCTCCGGGCGACCGCCACACGCAGATGTTTTGAGAGATTCCTCTCATCATTTACACCTCCCTTTTTCAGTAAATTCGTTCTACATAGATAATGACAAATTAAATAAATTCTCAACAAAAAAGAGGCTGGCATAAAAGCCAACCTCTATTGTATGGTGCGGAGTGCGACAGCTTACCGTCGCATAGTGGGACACCAAGCTGTCGCATGTTGCAAATATCGCGAATATATTATGATTGTTTCAAAAATAAAAATGCTTTTCTCACGGACATAAAATAATTCGCAAAAATGCATGAAATAATAGCAAATGATTCGCTTTTGATATTAAAAAGTTAGGAAAAATGTTGACAGATGCGATCCGCTATGATACTATATATCTATAAAACTGAATATTGATTGGGCGGTTATTAACATATATTATTTCTCGCTTTTCTCCTCAATAACATTATTTAGGCGCCGACGGAATTCTACATAAATGAGGTGACTGATGTTAAAGGAGGAAATTTATATGTACACCTTGGAAGCTATTATTTTATCCCTGTTTTTTATCATTGCGGGTGTCATCCACCTCGGCATGGTGTTCTGCGTCATTTGGACAATTATTTCTCCCGAACTCGGAACACGGAAGAACACGCCGAAGGGGACCAAAGACCAAAAGCAGAGCCACTCGAACCCAATCAATGTTCAGAACGGCAGACGACTCCGGAGCAACCAGCAGCATATACACAACATGCATGAGCAATCACGTCGTATGGCGCAGGAGGCCCACGATACTGCTGTGCGGGATGCTTGGATGCTGCATGAGGATGCCAATTACATGGCACAGCTCGCCCATGACAGCGCAGTTTTTGATCACCAAGCTGCAGTAGAGGCGCACGATAATTTTGCGTCGGATCCCGGATTCGGTTGCGGCCCATTCTTCTAAGTGAAAGAGCAATATCACCCGGAGGCTTATACGCCTCCGGGTGATTGCTTATTTGTTTGTACTAAAACAATGGCCTCAATAGCCAACTAGCACTCAGGTACAGGCGGATTCGTGCCTGTCAACACAAAACTTATCGGAGAAGCGTTTGACAGCATCAATCTGCACGGGTGTTTGCACATGGAGATACACCTCTTCGGTGATTTCCTTTGAGGCATGGCCGGCGAGACTAGCTGCAACTTCCAGACTTGTTACGGTGGACATGAGACTAATATAGCTATGACGGCAGCTATGTGGCGTCAACAATCTGACACCGGGGATTTGCGAGAGAATTTTCTTAAACCGGTTGCGAAAATACTTTGGATCACAGGGAGATCCGGGCTTTTTGACTTCAAAGATATACTGCCCGCCAGCGTGCTCCCGCAAATAACGGGCGCTTGCCTGAAGCGCAGGGGGGACGGGAACAATACGACGACTGCGTGCCGTTTTAACCGGGCCGACACTGACTGTGCCTTTAACCAGCTGCGTGGCTTGCTCGATGGTAATACTGGCCCCCGCAGGGTCAATGTGTCGCGGTTCAAGTCCCAAGAGTTCTTGAAGTCTGCATCCCGTTCCCAAAAGGATTTTGGTTCCGTGGCCGAACAAGTCATCGGGCGCCGATGCCAAAATTTGTTGAACTTCTTCAATGGTAAAAGCGTCCCTACGTTCGTGCAAACCAGAGGAACGCATTTTCTCGGCAAAGCGCACAGGATTCTTAAGAATAAAGCCGTTTGCTTCTGCTTTGGTAAAGACCTGCATCAGCATAGCGCGTGCCTTTGCAATGTATGAGTCCGAAAATCCGCTTGCACGCATGGACTTGAGGTACTGTTCAATGTCAAGGGCTTTAATGCTGCGCAGGAGACGCCCGCCAAAAGCCTCTTTAAGCTTGGCCAGAGTATAGCTGTAACTCTGCTGGGTGGTAGCGGAAATGTTGTCTTTATGCGCTGCAAACCAAATGTCAGCCCACCCACCGAAGGTGTAGTTGGCATTTGGATCGATACCATTGTCTACGTCCTGCTGAAGGGCTTTCAGTTTGTCGCGGACCGCTTTTTGCGTTTTGCCATAAATGGTGATGATTCTGCGGCGCCCGTCTTCGCGGTAGCCGTGCATAATGCTACATTCGTAGCGGCCGTCCTTACGGCGACGGAGATTGCCCTCTCCGTTGGGTCTCTTGGACATATAGAATTCCTCCTACGATTATTTATATTGGTATTAGTTATCGTCGATATCGTAATACCGTCGTAACGCTATTACGATATCGCGATGAGAAACGATTAATTGCGTAAGATGCAGTTTGAAATTTTGGGAATGAGCAATATCGAAATATACATATCGATATTACGGTTTTTCGATAATAGCTACATACTCGATAATGCGATATTTTCGATATTATCGCATTATCGGTATGTGCTAAGTGATGTAGTTATTCTTCCTCATTTGATGTATCTTCGGACAGATACATCAAGGTGATCGTTTTATTGCTGTTGTAATAGCCAACGCTATATTCGGACAGCAAAGACGGACTGTAGCTATTCAGCCTGCGCACCAGCACATTGGGCTGGTAGTCACAAGCTGGATCGATGCACTTGAGATTGTTTGCGAGATCGGCGGCGGTACCAACCCAGGACTCTACAGACTGGACATAATTGGATACTGCACTCAAAAGAGCATGGTCTTTTGCAGAGTTCTGCTCGGCAGCGCTGCCGAGATACTCCCACTGCAAAGTGTCTGCATTGAAAGCGAGATTCAATTCGTCGCTTTCGATATCACGACCAGTGATGGTAAGAGTTGCACGGTTGCCGGTACGGGATACCTTGGCCAGGACCATCATGCTGTCTGCCGCACCGGTGATACCGTTGGTGCCAGACACCGTGTCGAACACGTCAGACGCACCGGCCTTGCGCGTATGGTGTACGACCAAGATGGTGATACCGTGTGCGTCTGCGATGGCCTTCAGCTTGGCAAGACAGATGTAATCCTCGCTGTATGAATATTTGTCGCCATTGGATTCACGGATCAACTGCAATGTATCAATGATAATCAGCTTGAGATTGGGATCCGCCTGAATGGCGTTCTCCAAACACTCCTCCAGACCATTACCCAAGCGCGGAGCGGAGACATTAAAACCAACTCCGCAGTTGACATCATGCGCCAGAGCGCCAAAACGCCGCTGCAAACGCTCGGGAGTATCCTCCAGGGCCAAATACAACACATTGCAAGGGGTCGTCTTGCGACCCAGAAACGGTTCGCCAGCACTCACGGCGGCAGCCAAAGCCAGAACAAACCAAGACTTTCCAACCTTGGGAGCACCGGCCAAGATGGACAAACCCTGAGAGATCAGACCATCAACGAGATAGTTCACCGGTTCGAAGGTGCGGCTTGCAAGCACACGGTAGGGGATGATTTCCAGTTCCGTACGCATCATTTTCAGATGCTGCAAGATGTTCTCGACGGCCTGTTCTGCGGAACAGTGGCTACGTGCCATTTCGTAGCATACGATGTCGCCGCCTTCGGCACCGCAGACACAGTTGCTCCAGAAACCGTCGCCGAACGGAACGGGGTTGCCACAACACGGACAGGTGACGGTGTCGTGAGTGTACTGGATCTTGTGCTGATCCAGATATTCGTTAAAACGCAAACGCATAGAGTCAATCATCTTCATTGATAGTTCTCCTTATTTTTGGTGTTTGCCTGAATCCAGGAAATCAGGTTGTCGCGGGGGACGAGAATGCGCCGGCCAATATGCAAGGCCGGAAAATCTGCACTATGCAGAAGCACATAAGCGTTTGCTCTCGAGATGGAAAGCACGCTTGCCACATCTTCTGCATTGAGCATCAGCGGGAGTTCGCCATAGCTGGCGAAAGAATTCTTCATTTTGGTTTACCTCCAATAATTTTTAAGCGCACTCGCACACCGAATCGCGCCTCCTTTCAACCACGATTTTGGCAATGTTTTGCGCGGTACATGGTTATTATGATGGATTCTTTGAGAGACTCGTTTCACGGACATAAAATAATTGAAAAAACAAAACAACTGAAGGTAAAGGCATTAAAAATGAATTAAAATAGTTTGGAATTGTGCAAAATGACGAATGCGAAAAATGATGCAATCGCAGGACAAATGTTCGTATTCGTGTGATTATTTTGACGAATGAGACCATTATCTTGACTGCCCTGAAAAGAAATACATAAACGCATTGTGCAAAATGCTGAATTTTATAGAGCTCAAAATTTGACGATCGTTTTCTGAATTTGAGCGGGAATATGCCTATTTTTCGTGCGTTTATATATAAACTGGGCTACATATTTTGTTGAGCAAGATATCACAAAAGAGATGGAAAATAGAATTAACCAAACAGTAAACCAGGCATTGATCCGCAGAGACCTGATGCCTGGTTTCGAAATACAAGTTGTGGGACTATAAATATAGCTCCGGCCGTGGCCGGAGCTTTTGTGTGTTGGAGGGTTATTGATCAAGCAGGTAGATTACTTCATCTACAGAAATGGCCATTGTGCGAGCCACCAGCTGCAACGCCAGAGAATCATAGGCCTTTCCAGATTTGTTATCAACATAATCGTTATTGCCGTTGAGTGCGTATTCGGCATACCTGCTCTTCACGAACATGGCACGCAGGGAAGTGTCGTCAAAGTTGGGGACAGCATCTCGAAAGATTTGCGAGTTGATGTAAACAATCGCTTCCTCCCACAATTTCTGCGGGAGTTCGTTGTCATGGACGATAACTTTACGCCGACGAGGGCCCAATCCAATATCGATGATGGTACCACCGGAATCTGCAGGCTCAATGTCGTATGCGGACAAGTCGAGAACCTCGTGAAGGTACCCGCCAGTCAAAATGATCATTTTCTCAATTCGATCAATGCTTTTCTTGTTTTTCATAAGATTGTCTCCTTTATATGTGGTGTTTGATTCAGAGGTTGATGGACAGACGCTTCAGAGTTGATTGACTCTATATTTATCATGCAAGATCCAAGGCAAAGCCAACAAAAAAGACTTTGACGCCGCGATATGCCTCGGTATGCGACAGCTTGATGTCGCAATTTGGAGACAATTCCTGCGAACGCATCATTTTTTCGTTGAAATTCGACATTTGATGTGCTATCATAGAATACAACGCTGCCTGGTGTTGAAAATACAGCCCGGCAGGACGGAAAAAGTTAAGCCCTGCCGTGATGGCAGGGCTTTTTGCATAACAAGGAAGGAGAATCTTTTATGGCAGTCAGTTATAAAAAACTCTGGAAACTATTAATCGATCGCGACATGAAAAAGAAAGACCTTTGTGAGCAGGCAGGCATCAGTTCGGCCTCTGTCACCAAGATGGGCAAGGGCGGACATGTCACCACAGAAGTGTTGCTGAAGATCTGCACCGCACTTGATTGCCAAGTGGATGACATCATGGAGATTGTCGCGGAGAATAAAGGATAATGTCACGTTAATTTCAGATGTAAAGGAAGATTGTTATGGCTGCAATTAATGATTTAATCAATCAAATTCAGGATCCCGCGCTGCGAGACCGAATCCAACAGGAAGTAAATAAACTGGCCAAGCAGAAGAAGTTTGGTTTGGTATTTGAAGAGCATATGCCGGAGTGTACGCCTCTCTATGATATGCCCGTCAAGGTGGGCGCTACTGTTGCTAAGAAGACCGGTCCGGTTAAGGATATTTACAAAGTGCTGCGCATCAAGGATGGTGTAGCGGATTGCTTGCACAAGGAATCCCAGGAAACTTGCACTATCAATGTTGCTGATCTTGTGGCTGTTGCAGAATTCGGTGAGTCTATCTATCCGTACCTGAAACCCTTGGATTCTGTATGCAATGCGCCGGATAGCGATCTATGGCATACGCTGATTGAAGCTGACAACTATCATGCCCTTCAGCTGCTGGAGTATCTCTACGCAGGCAAGGTGGATTGCATCTACATTGATCCCCCCTACAATACTGGAGCACAAGACTGGAAATACAACAACGACTATGTTGATGACAATGACACATATCGCCATAGCAAGTGGTTGTCTTTCATGCAAAAAAGGTTGCTTCTCGCAAAAAAATTACTAAACCCTAATGAATCTATGCTCATTGTGACAATTGATGAGAAAGAATACCTTCATTTAGGCTGCCTTCTAGAGGAAATGTTCCCCGAAGCAAGTATGCAGATGATTAGCTCGGTGATTAAGAACGGCACATCTATGCGCCAGTACGAATTTAGCCGTTGCAATGAGTACATCTTCTACTTGCGGTTTGGAGCTGCTGTTATTGGAAAAGAAATCCCTGAAAACATCAGTACAAGCATACCATGGCGTCCATTAATGCGTAGCGGTACCGGTAGTAATAATTTCAGACCTAATCGTCCCAATTCGTTCTATCCCATATTCGTGGATACAAAAACAGGAAGACTTCACCACGTAGGGGAGCCTTTGTTGCCACCAACAATGCCTCGTTCAAGTGTTTCTGTTCCTAGTGGTCTGACTGCTATTTGGCCATTAGATACGGAGGGAAGAGAACGAGTTTGGGGAGCATCACCAGAAACCTTAAAAGAGTATTTTTCTAAAGGTTTTGCAAAGATTACGCACAAATCTTCGAAGTTTGGTGTTCAATATATAACTACAGGTGTTATTAGTGACATTGATGCAGGAAATCTTATCGTTACAGGAAGAGATTCTGATGGGGGAATAACCGGCAATTACTCTGAGGGCAAGGCACAAATGCCCCAGAATCAGTGGAATATCGCATCACACAATGCTACGACATATGGCACCAATCTGTTGAAAGATATAATCGGCAATCGCTTTACCTTCCCTAAATCGCTTTATGCCGTGCACGATTGTCTAAGACACGCTATTCGCGATAAAAAGGATGCACTGGTGGTCGATTTCTTTGCCGGATCGGGCACAACATTGCACGCAATAAATCTTATGAATGCTGTAGATGGTGGTTGCAGACGCTGTATCTTGGTAACGAACAACGAGGTTTCTGTAGAAGAAGCGCAAAATCTAAGCAAGCGTAATTTTAAACCTGGTGATTCAGAATGGAACGCACTTGGTATCGCTCAGTATGTAACCTGGCCCCGCACTGTGTGTAGTATTAAGGGACACGATATTAATGGCAAGCCGCTGAAAGGTAACTATCTAGGCATCGAGGCCCCTATGGCAAATGGCTTTAAGTCTAATGCTGCATTCTTTCAGTTGAGCTTCCTTGATAAAACGGCAGTTGCTCTTGGCATGAACTTCAAAGAAATGCTGCCAACACTTTGGATGAAAGCTGGCGCTGTAGGCAAATGTCCGACAGTTGAAGGCACTTCGATACCTAGCATGTTGATCTTGCCGGAGAATAAGTTTGCTGTTCTCGTCAACGAGAACGCATTTGCTGCTTTTGAAGAGGAACTTGCTCAGCATCCAGAAATCCAAACAGTATTCTTGGCAACAGACTATGACATTAACTATCGCGCTATGGTTAGGAATCTCAATGTTAAACACACATACCAGCTCTACAGAGATTATCTGGACCATTTCAGATTAAACAGGGGGAGAAGCTAAATGATTTGTGAATTATTCTCTTTCCAAAAACAAGCGGTCAATGACCTGCGCTCTCGTATTGCTTTGGCCCTTAACAACTACCGCATGCTGAAGATCCCCCAGGTGGTATCTCTGCAGGCACCTACCGGATCTGGTAAAACTATCATTATGTCTGCTCTAATTGAGGATATTCTTTTCGGTTCTGAGCAGTTTACCGAGCAGCAGGATGCTATCTTTGTTTGGCTTTCTGATTCTCCCCAGTTGAACGAACAGTCCAAGCAGAAGATCGAACTGAAGGCAGATCGGATTCGGATGGATCAGTGCGTAGTTATCTCTGACGAATCCTTTGATATGGAAGTTTTGGAAGATGGCCATATCTATTTCCTGAATACGCAGAAGTTAGGCAAAGTCGGTAACTTAAGCCGCAGATCTGATTCTCGTCAGTATACCATTTGGGAGACTATCGAGAATACTGCAAGAACAAAAGCTGACCGCTTGTACTTTATCATTGACGAAGCACACCGCGGTATGCAGGGACGCCAGGCTGGTACGGCAACTACCATCATGCAGCGGTTTATCAAAGGTAGTCCGGAGCACAATCTGTCTCCAGTGCCTGTCGTCATCGGTATGAGCGCTACGTCTGAACGTTTTGATGCCCTGATTGGTAAGGGAACAACATCTTCTCTCCATAAGGTCATCGTCTCTCCGGCACAAGTTCGCCAGTCCGGTCTGCTGAAGGATCGTATTGTTATTACGTATCCGGAAGACCCCACCAAGCATAGCGATATGGCCGTGCTTCAGGCCGCTACCGACGAATGGCAGGACAAGTGTAAGCACTGGTATCAGTATACCTACGAGCAGCATTACACCAATGTGAATCCTGTCTTTGTTATCCAGGTTTGTGCTGGATCCGGCAGCAAGATCTCTGATACCAATCTTGATGATGTGATCGCAAAGATTGAAGAGCGGATTGGTGAAACCTTCAAGGAACATGAGGTCGTTCATACGTTTGGTTCCACCGGAACGTTGTCAATTCATGGTCTCAATGTTCACCATATCGAACCTTCTGAAATTGCAGAGGATCGGCGCGTGCGAGTCGTTCTCTTTAAGGAGAACCTGTCTACCGGTTGGGATTGTCCTCGCGCAGAAACTATGATGTCCTTCCGCCGTGCAGAGGATGCTACATATATTGCACAGCTGCTCGGGCGAATGGTACGTACTCCTCTCCAGTGTCACGTACTTGTTGACGATTCTCTGAACGAGGTTCGGCTGTATCTGCCATACTTCAACAGAGAAAATGTAAAGAAGGTTATTGATGAATTGCAGGCGTCTGAAGGTGGAGAGATTCCGACCGTTGTGGAAGGCGAGTCCCTGGATCAGCAAATTTATGACACATGGACAGTTCATACCACAAAAAAGAAACAGCAAAAGCAAGTAGAAGGACAGACAAGTCTTGAGGATTTCATGGGCGGATTTGGAATTGAGCCTGATGTTGAGCCCGCCAACGTTGTAATGTCTTCTGCGGTTAATGCAACAAGTGCAGTTCCCGTTGATTCAACCAATTCTCAAAATATTGACACAGCTTCTGGGGATAGCAACGAAGATCATCCGGCTTTTGCACATATCCAAGATCAGCCCACAGCAACTGTTACAAATCCCCTGACGGAACCTGCGAACACCAAGTTTGTTGCAGAAACATCCCCTGTGTTGTCCCCGGAGGTGCCTCAGCTCTCTGTTCTTCCGACAATTGACCGTGAGGGCATTACCAAATTCATCAATGAGCAAGGTTATTTGACCTATATGGTTCGTGGCGTGAAGATTAATAGCTATTTGAAATCATTGATGAGCCTCGCAGGACTTCTGACTCAGTTTAATATTTGCGCTACTGCCATGGACGATGTGAAGAATGATGTCGCAGAACTTATTCGAAAATATGTCACGCAGCTTCATGAAACAGGAAAATACGAAGTTCTTGCAAAGCAGGTTCTTGAAATGAAGCTATCAATGCAAATCTTCGATGTTTTTGGTGAGGCCATCCGCACTGATAATATAACGGATCTGTTTACATCCTCCGAGTCGGACATTGACCGTCAGCTTAGAGCAGCAGATGCGAAAATGGGCAGCTGCGGTTTCCATCTTGCTTATGGCAGAAAGTATCTTGACTTAGACAATCTTAGCGCATTTAAGATTGACTGCATTCTGTTTGCCTTTGACAGCGAATGTATTGTGCAGTTGAACGAATATGCGGAGAAAAAATTCCATGAGTTGAACGATAAGTACCGCAAGTATATCGCCGTGAAGCCCGAAAAGTGCCGCAAACAGTACAGTGACATTGTTGCCGATGGCGATGAAATCAGTAAGCATAACTTCACCTTGCCCGAAACTATCAGTGCAAGAGTTGAGGTCAATGGCACAGAATTCTATGACCATCTGTTTGCCAATGCTTCCGGCACAGCAAGAATTAAGCTGAATGGATGGGAATTGGCAGTCTTAGCCGAGGAGCAAAAACGAGATGACTTTGTTTGCTGGTTGCGTAACCCGCCGAGTCAGTCTTGGTCTCTTTGTATTCCTTATGAGATGGATGGAAAATGTCGAAAGCTGTATCCAGACTTCATCATCGTGCGAAAAGACCCGGTTGTAGGCTATATCGTTGATGTCCTTGAACCGCACAATCCAGATTTTAAGGACAATCTTGGAAAAGCAAAAGGCTTAGCTGCGTATGCGGCAAATGAACCAAGGATGGATAGAATTCAGTTGATTCGTGTTGGCAAGGATGCTGCTGGCAATGATCGTTTTAAGAGGTTAAATCTAGCGAAGGGCAGTGTTCGGAATAAGGTAATGGCTGCAATCAATACAGACGAACTGGATCACATTTTTGATACTGATGGTGAATTCGAAGATTAATTAAAGATAGGTAGGTACAAGCCATGGCACACAGTGGTGCTACTCAATCTTACAACTTTATAGATTTATTCGCCGGTGCTGGTGGATTATCTGAAGGCTTTATTCAAGCCGGGTTTTCTCCTGTAGCACATGTGGAAATGAACGCTTATGCAGCACAAACTTTGGAGACTAGAACTGCATACTTCTATCTCAAATCTCAAGGCAAGTTAGATGTTTACTACGACTACATCAAAGGCAATCTATCTAGAGAAGAGTTTCTTGAGCAGATTCCAGAAGAACAATTAAGTTCCGTGTTTTGTGAAACAATGTCCGACGACACTCTCCCTGGATTGTTTGATAAGATTGATGCCATTTTGTCTGCGAAGGGATCCGCCAGTGTGGATGTCATTATTGGCGGTCCGCCTTGCCAAGCATATTCGCTAGTAGGAAGGGCACAAAGCAGCCATATGGGAACGCCAATGGCTGCTGATCCTCGCAATGATCTTTATAAGTTGTATGCCAAATTTCTGCAAAAATACCAGCCTAAGATGTTCGTTTTTGAAAATGTTATGGGCATTAGATCTGCCAATGGTGGCGCTACTTGGGCAAAAGTGCAAGAGGCTCTTCGTGCTGTAGGTTATGAAATTGATTTTCACGAACAAAACTCTAAGGATTTTGGGGTTCTACAGAACCGCAGGCGAATGATCATTGTCGGATGGCTAAAAGACAGTAACCTTTCTTACCCCGAGTTTAAGAAGAAAATAGTAACAGCCACAGTCAATGATATCCTGAGTGATCTTCCCGCTCTGCATCCGGGAGAATGCTCAGAGCAGTACCGCATGACTACACAAAGCGCCTATGTGACGGAAACTGGTATTCGCACCAAGGATGATGTACTTACTCACCACTGCGCTCGTCCCAATAAACCACGTGACATTGAGATTTATCGCAAAACAATTGAACTGTGGAACGATGGGCATCGGAGATTAAACTATAACGATCTCCCCAATGAGCTTAAGACGCACAAAAATAGATCATCTTTCCTCGATCGATTTAAAGTGGTCGAAGGCGATGAACCGTGCTGCCATACAATGCTAGCGCACATTTCTAAGGATGGCCACTATTTTATTCATCCGGACTTAGAGCAGCACCGTTCAATTACAGTGCGCGAGGCAGCACGCATTCAGTCATTTCCAGACAGTTACTTCTTCGAAGGACCAAGAACGGCACAATTTACACAGATAGGCAACGCTGTTCCTCCATTGATGGCGAAAGGTATCGCAGAAGGCATTTTGCAAGAATTAGGTCAGGAGAAAGATGATGGAAAGCAATCTCTTACTTGAACAATATAGCTGGTATAAAAAGCAGTATTTGGATGCGTCTCCATTTAAATGTTTGTTGAATGCTGATATTGCATTAAATCCGCACCAGATAAATGCATTTTGCGCCGCTATTCAAGCGTTAAAAACCGGTGGTATCATACTGGCTGATGAGGTTGGTCTTGGTAAAACTATTGAAGCCGGCCTTGTGCTAAACTATGTTTTAAGTTCAGGCGCGAAAAAGGTGTTGGTTTCGCTGCCTGCAACATTGCGCAAGCAATGGGAAGTTGAGTTGATGGAGAAATTTGGCATCAGTGCGATTATCTTGGACAGATATACTGTAGAACGTGATGCGCTTTCAATTAAGCATCAACTAGAAGACAGAGAAAAGGTCAGCGTAGTTTTGGCCTCCTACGACTATTCTTCCAAGCTAATAAAGCGTTTCCCAAGTGTGAAGTGGGACTTTTTGATCATCGACGAAGCGCATAATCTCCGGAATGTGTTCCACGGAACAAAACGTGCAAAAAACCTTTACGATCTAACCAAGGGTATACCCAAAATCTTGCTGACGGCGACGCCCCTCCAAAATGCACTAACAGATCTTCATGGATTAGTTTCTTTTATTGATCCTCGTATCTTCGGATCGGAGAAAGTGTTTAATAGACGTTTTGTTGAGGGTGGAGACTATGACGAACTCAAGCAGGAGCTGCTACCCGTTCTATATCGTACTTTACGACGTGACGTCGGAAAGTATATGGCTTTCAGTAAGAGAACCTGCATAACGGTGGATTTTCACCTTAGTCCTGAGGAAAAAGAACTCTATGATTTAGCAAACGCATTTCTTAAACGTGATCCTCTCTACTCCGTTCCTACATCCAATAGAGGGTTGATTATTCTTGTTATCCGCAAGCTCTTGGCATCTTCGAGTTTTGCATTAATAGAGACCTTTGAAGTACTAGAAAAACGTCTGGAAAAGTTGCACGAAGGAACTAAATCTGCAATGGCGCAAGAGGGGTTTGATTTGTTCTGGGCGTTTGTTGAAGATGAAATTGACGAATCTGCCTTTGACGAATATGATGACGAAGAAACTGCAGCGAAGAAACAAGCTATCCTAGAGGAGCTTGGGGTTGTACGTAGCATTCTAGAAGTGGCAAGAAGTATCACGACAAATGCGAAGATTTCTGCGCTTATGGATGCTTTGTCATTTGCGTTTGAGCATCAAGCGTCTGAGGGTATTGCGCAAAAAGCAGTTGTTTTTACAGAATCAAAGCGCACGCAGAGATACATTGCTGATACACTACGCAAATCTGGCTATAGCGATGATGATGTTCTTCTCTTCAATGGTGATTTTGATGACACTATGACAAGAGAAATATATAGGACTTGGCAAGTCAAAAATCACGGAAAAGTGAATTACGGAAGAAGCGTTGAGTACAAGCATGCTATTGTGGATTATTTTAAGGACCACGCAAAGGTTCTGATTGTTACGGATGCTGGTTCCGAAGGTTTGAATCTGCAGTTCTGCAATACCGTAATTAACTATGATTTGCCCTGGAACCCGCAAAAGATTGAGCAGCGAATTGGACGTTGCCATCGTTATGGTCAGGTGCACGATGTTGTTGCCATTAACCTTCTAAATACCGATAACGAAGCGGATAAAAGGGTATACGATATTCTATCCAAAAAGTTTGAGTTGTTTGAAGGTGTGTTTGGTGCATCAGATGTTGCGTTAGGTGCATTGGAGTCTGGCGCAAGCTTTGAAAAAAGAATCCTTGCTATCTATCAAAATTGCGGCACTGTCCGTGAGATCAAAAAAGCATTTGCAGAATTAAACCGCCAGCTGGATAGCCGAATTAATGCACAAGCAGCAGAACTTCGGTCGATTCTGCTGACAGAAAGCAGAGAGGCCAAGGGCGAAGCACTAGAAAGAACCAAAATAGATATCGAAAAATACCTGCGAGATGTTGAGTATTGGAGTCAGTTTGATGATCCAGAGATGGATCACAATCTCTACTACTGGCAAATCGACACCTGGGGCGAGAAAGTTTTTGGATCTCATGGTACATTATTCTTAGGTGCTTTTTTGGATAATTCTAAATTGCTTTTCCCAGTCTTGTTACTCTGTGATGAACATGGGGAGTATATTGATTTTACAGAGGATGATATTGTGGCTGCATTGGAAAGCGCTGACGATTCTGATGTTAGATTTTTCAAGCCTACAGCAGAAGAAACTGCTAATTTTGAGCAGATTTATAATCGCTTAATTGCAGAAGTATGCAGCCAACACGACGAAACTGTTGCTCCGGTTATTGCATATAACGAAAAGAAAATACATAATTGGGTTGCGGTTCAGATGGAACAGCTTCAAGTTCAAATGGATGAAGCAAAAAAGGACGTTGAAAATTTGCTTTTTGGGGAAATGATGGCGACGGACTCTTTGCAAAAGAAGGACATTCGAAAGAAACTGGCAGAAGCTAAGAAGCGTATGGAAACGCTGCAAAAGAATTACCCAAGACGAGTAAAAGAAATACAAGAAGAAGCACAAAAAGAGATAGAAAGATTTAATCAATCACAGGCCATTAGGCCGATATTGCTTATTAATATCGTGCTAAAATTCTAATAGGAGGCTCCTATGGCAGAAAGATTTCGGTTTGCTGGTGTGCGCCAAAAGGTTATTGAAATGATAAAAACTGACCTTCTTGGCCCTATGGAGGAGAATGAAGTTCTTCAGCAGAATCCTCGCTTTGAATATCTGGTGGGAATGTTGGCACCACAATCACATGAGGAAAGTGGCGCAGCATTAGAGCAAGAAGTAGATGGTGACGCCGCTTATGAAGTGGATGCCGACTATACTGCAGGCGAGGAAGACGATAACGAACCTATTTCCTCCAATCGTTTTAAAACACCAGCATCGATCGGTATCAGCTTTTATATTGAGACAGCTACTCCCAGTTTGTGTGTGGATATTTCATGGGGCGATTATATCAAATCTTCCGACAAGGTTCCCGGAAAAGAAGGAAAAGAAAGATCCGTCAATACCTACACTCGACACCCGCAATTGGAAACAGTGGAGGTGGATCTCACCAGCTTTTCGCGAAGCAAAGAGTTCCCGCTTACCATTGACCCCAACATAATCCTTCATGTTTCAAAGATAGCGCTTAAGAAAGACTATTCCCTTGTTACTGCTTACGTTGTTAATCGACGCCAAAACGCTGAAAGCGACGTGGCGGGTATGATGTTCCAAGTGGCAGTAAAGGCGTACGACAAGGACGGCAAACACATTTTTGTTGCGGAACACATTTGCCGGGAAGTTCTTGCTGAAGATGAATTTTATTTTGCGCAAAGACCCATCTTTGCAAGAGGGCGTGGCTGCGCTGCTTCATGGAACGCAGACACCAGCGAACGAGCTTCTTTGGTTGAGTCATCATTTATCCCTGAATATGAATTTGCGGGCGTTAGTGCCGCACTGGAGGGCTTTGATCCTTTCTATTTTTCTATGCGGAGCCTAGGCATTTCTAAACAGAAGGATGATATCATCAATCGCCTCGCTGTGCTTGCTGATTCTTATGAGGAGTGGATAAATAAAAAACTGATCAATGATAGCAAGATGGCTGATGACGAGTTCAAATCTCGGATTGGCGATAGTGTTGTATTCAAATGTCAAGAGGCGTTACATAGAATTAGAGCAGGAATACAGTTGCTCGTTGACGATGCTATTGCTTTTGATGCATTTTGCTTTATGAATAGAGCTATGATCTTGCAGAGAAACATTATGAATTTCTCCAAGAAGTATGGCGCTGGTATTGAATGTAGTTTAAAAGATTTTCTTGATCCTCGAAAGCCGGAGAATAATTTTGGCTGGAGACCTTTCCAGATCGCGTTTATTCTTATGAACTTGAATGCAATCGTTGATCCGATGCATGAAGATCGAGAAATAGTGGATTTGCTATATTTTCCAACCGGTGGCGGCAAAACAGAAGCTTATCTTGGCTTAATGGCCTTTGTTATTGCTAACAGACGACTTCGGATTAATGATACCGATGCCTACAACCGAGATGGTGGCGTTACGGCCATTCTTCGTTACACCCTACGTCTGCTTACCACGCAACAGCGAGACAGAATAACAAAAATGGTTTTAGCGGCAGAAATCCTTCGAGAGCAGGAGGTGCCTAAATATGGCAAAGAACCGATCAGTATTGGTTTTTGGGTCGGTGGTGGTGTTACGCCTAACACTTTCGAGGAACTTAAAGAAGACCCTGAAGATCCGCAGAAAACCAGAACTGCAAGAAGCAAAAAGAATCTAATCTACAAACAACTTTTGACTTGCCCATTTTGTGGAAAACCCCTCAGCGAAGAAAATTTCTATATAGACATTCCGACAAAGTCTGTCAGCATTTATTGCTCTGATGAGCATTGTATGTTTTATCGCTACAAGCCGGGGAGAAAAATGAAAATCCCTGTCTACTTAGTTGACGAGGAAATCTATGCAAAGTGTCCAACCATCATTTTGTCAACGGTAGATAAATTTGCTCGTTTGCCATGGGCTGCTGAAACAAATGCGCTTTTTGGCCGTGTTGATCGCATGTGCAGTCGTGATGGCTATGTAGCAATTGGAGCGAAGCATTCCAAGCACAATAGGACAGAGGGACTTCCGGCATCGCAATTGACTTCTATTAAACCGTTTTTACCTCCGGAATTAATAATTCAAGACGAGTTGCACCTTATTACCGGTCCGCTAGGAACAGTATATGGTGCGTATGAAACTGTTATTGAAGACCTGTGTTCCTACGCTGTTGGCGATAGAAAGATTAAACCAAAATATGTTGTGTCAACGGCTACTATTAAGAATGCGGCGGAACAAACTAGATGCCTGTACGGCAGAAAGATTACCGCACAATTCCCTCCTAACGGTTTTGAGATAGGAGACAGCTTCTATATCCGGGAAGTGCCTGTCAGCGAGAATCCGTTTAGAAAGTATGTGGGTATCTGTGCGCCTGGACAGTCTGTAAAAACGGCATTGCTACGGGCGTATGCAATCATTCTCCAGAGCACATATGACCTTTCTTTGGATGAGGAATACCAAGACTGCATTGATCCTTATTATAGTTTAGTCGGCTATTACAACAGCATACGTGAACTGGGTGGTGCAGTCCGTCTTTTGCAGGACGATATTCCGGATAGGATCCAGCGGATTAAGAAAAAATATGGGATGAGTAAGCAACGGTTCTTAAATCGTAAAATTGAAATTACTTCTCGTATGTCTTCCTATGACATTCCCAAGAATCTTGGCCAATTAGAGATTCCATTCACATCAAAAGACTGCTTGGATACGGCAATCGCAACAAACATGATTGCCGTCGGCATGGATGTTGATAGGTTGGGTTTGATGGTTGTAACAGGACAGCCCAAACAAAACTCGGAGTATATTCAGGCAACCAGCCGTATTGGTCGTTCTTTCCCGGGATTGGTGGTGACGCTGTATAATCCGTATCGTCCTCGAGATTTGTCACATTATGAAAATTTCACCGGGTATCATTCACAGCTGTATCGGTTCGTCGAAGGAACAACTGCAACACCGTTCTCTGCTCGAGCTAGAGATCGCGTTATGCATGCGCTTATCATCTCCGCAATTCGCTTGCGTTATCCCGAGATGGCAGCCAATGAGAACGCTTCTGCTATTGGCGATCTAACTGCGGCACAGATAACCGAGGTGAAAACAATCATTCTAGATCGGCTTAACATCGTAAAGCCAACAGCCAAATGGGATGCTGAACACGAAATTGATGTGTTTATCAACAATTGGAAACTGCTTGCTGCCCAACCCAAAGACCTGAGGTATTATGTGCTGAAGACAGATAAGTATAACCGCCTGATGAATAGTTACGGCGAAGCATGTGACGAATCTGAAAAGGCGACTTTGCGGTCAATGCGTGAAGTCGAAAGTGCTGCAACCATGTATTATTACACGGAGGAATAAAGCCAATGTTTGATAATAATAAATTAGGCGAAATAAGACCCAATCAGCTTATTACGACATTTGGTCCAGGTGCCATTGTGGATGCAGTGAAGGACTCGGTTGTTACATTGGACCTTAATTACTGGAAAGAAAAAGGGAAAAAGATCGTAGACGGCCGGCTAGCATCCTATCTTGGTGTGGACTGCTTTTATATGCCTCGAACTTCTTATCGTGGAGATGTCCCAGTGGTATCATTTCCATATATGCATGTTTGCTCAAACACAAAGTGTGGCAGGATATTTGACGTCAGAGATAACTTTGACCTTGATAAGTATCTTCGCTTTGGTGTTACATGCCCCAGCTGTCATAAGCAGGCATATCCTTCTCGTTTTATCACAATCTGCGAAGATGGCCATATGAATGACTTTCCGTGGCGCTGGTGGGCTCACAACGGCAACACAAGCTGTAACGGCACCCTTAGAATGTATTCAACGGGTAATACATCTACGCTTGCTGATATGTGGGTAGAGTGCTCCTGCGGAGCAAAGCGCAGTATGAGTGGTGCAACACAGCGCGAGAATTTTGAGGGGATGACATGTACCGGTCATCATCCGTTTAGGCCTGCGCACAAAAGTGACAGATGCAATAAGGGGATGATCCCTTCTCAGCGTGGCGCCTCTAATGTATACTTTGCCGTTACCAGAAGCGCTATTTCCATTCCTCCGTGGATTAATCCTCTCTACAATTTGATCGATGAGCATATCCGCTTGATTGATAATTACGAGGAAGATTTTGGAGAACTGGGTGTTGCTAAGGTGTACCAAAAATACTTCTCTGATTATACATGGGAAGAATTTTCTGCTGCTTTGATGCGAAGAAGGCAAAACATTAAAGAGTTTACGGAGATTAAGCAGATGGAATATAGTGCCATCACGCATCATTCTGATCCCGTTTATGCCTCGAACAAAAAGCATTTTAAAGCTGAAGAAGATCCTGTTCCGGAGTATCTGCATCCATATATTTCCCGCATTATTCGGATTACAAGATTGCGAGAAGTTAGGGTTTTGCTTGGCTTTACAAGAGTTGATGCACCTGATCCAGATGCAGACAAGCAGACAAACATTGTCTATTTAAACAAGGGAAAGGTAGAACGTTGGTTGCCTGCAGCTGAGGTTCACGGTGAGGGTATTTTTATTGAGTTTAATAAAGATACGTTAGCTGGCTGGCTTAATCAGCAGGATTTGAAGCTTTTGTCAGAAAAGTACTCTCAATGTTACAGGGAATTCTGTGAATCAAAAGGCTGGACTATCACAGTTTTACGTGATGCACGATATGTACTTATGCACACTTTTGCGCACTTACTGATTAAGCAGATGTCGATGTCCTCCGGTTATTCTTCATCAGCTATTCGGGAAAGGATCTACTTTAGTGATGATATGAGTGGTATTTTGCTTTACACGGGCAGCGCCGACAAGGAAGGTTCGTTGGGTGGTTTGGTCGAGTTAGGAAATATCAATCAACTGATTGTGCTGATGCGAGATGCATTCCAAGAAGCACTTCTATGTACAAACGATCCAGAATGCCTGAACAACATTCCTGCAGGCAACAACTCAAACGGAGCAGCATGCCATTCGTGTTGTATGGTTTCCGAAACAGCATGTGAAAATGGAAATAGAATGCTAGATAGAGGTTTGGTTGTTCCTATAAACGGTCGTGAGAATCAAGCATTTTTTAGAAAGTTGGTTAATGACCTATGTCAACTGGAAACATAAATCTTGATATCTTGCTGCACCAAATTAAGGTTGATGCAATTGCGAAAACAGATGATGCAGTCAAAAACATCCTAAAAAGATATCCTGCGCTTTCGCAAAAAGAAGCACAGGAAATCCACAGAATGATTGCCTCTGTTTCTCAAGAACAGCACGATCAATCGTCACTTGTAGTTACTGCGCCACCATCATTTGCTAGTCGCAATAGGGCAACCAAGATCGTTGTGGATGATATGTTGCACAGGGCTCAAAAAAGCATCCTAATCACGGGGTATTCTTTGTCGGAATATTTTGGCGATATGATTGAGCTAATTATTCAAAAAAGCCAGCAAGGTGTGTTAGTAAAGTTTTTCGCAAACAACATCGAAAGCCAAAAATGCTTTGGCCGTTTGCTCAAGTACCGCGGCCGTTTCTTGGAGATATACAATTATCCGAAACAGCAGGATTCTATGGCTGCTCTTCATGCCAAAGTTATTTCTATCGACCAGCAAGAAACGCTGATCACATCTGCAAACTTGTCCTACCACGGTCAAGAAGGCAATGTTGAGCTGGGGACACATATTGTTTCCAAAGAAATTGCCATCCAAGTCGAGCAACTGTTTACACAACTGATTTTCTCTAAGGTGTTTGAAAAGTATGATCCGTGATGTGACTGATTCGAGCGGCATGGTCGGTATTTTCCTTTCTACTCACTAAAGAGTATTTTGGTTTTCACCCTATCTCTAACGGATAACATTAAACAACCATACATACACCAAGAGAGCCGATGATGGTACAATCCATCATTGGCTCTCTCTTTTGGAAAAATATTTTTGTGGTGATTTTTGGTTGCAAAAGTTGCGGAAATTACACTGTATTTCGGAAATCAAGAACTTTTCAAGTAACGAAAGTGAACGAGTTATATCCGTGAAGTGGATTCGGTTGCTGTGTGGCGGTGGGTGACCGCGGGAGGGGTTTTCAAACGCAAAAAACTATGCTAAAATCAAACCGCGAACACAATGTATCAGGGAAAGGAGTACTTTGAAAAAACGATTAAATGGGGAGGGAAACCTCCGAAAACGAGCGGATGGCCGCTACGAAGGAACAGTTATGATCGGGTATCGTGAGGATGGCAGACGAAAAACGATATCGGTCTACGGCAAAACCCAGGAAGAGGCTCGGAGGAAGATGCACGAAGCCCTGCGAGAGCTGGAAGCGGAAACAGAACCAATGCCGGATTACACCTTTTCGGAATGGGCAGACATCTGGTTTGAGCATCACTGCAGCAACATCACGCCGACAACACAGCAAAGCTATCGATACACGCTGACAAAGCTAAAAGAGCATTTTGGAGACTACCCACTAATGGACATCATACCTTTTGATGTTGAGGTGTTCTTAAAGCAGCTTCGCGAAGATGGCTACTCCGACAGTTATCTGACAAAATGCAGAGCGTTGCTTTATCAGGTCTTCCACAAAGCTGAGGCAAACGATTTGATTGTGAAGAACCCAGTTCGCTTTGCGGAGAAAATGCGCGCAACGGAGCCCAAGGGGCGCAAGGAGGCGTTCACGTCAGAGGAAGTCAAGTTGCTATTGAAACAGCTGCCGCATGACAGGATCGGACAAAGCATAAAACTGCTCCTTGGTACGGGTATGCGGACGCAGGAATTGCTCGGACTGGAGCGAAAGCATATTGCGGAGGATGGATCATACGTGATCATCGAGCAGGCTGTGCAGCAGATCAAAGGCACAGTAAAAGTTGGACAGCCGAAATCAAAGGACAGTTTTAGGACTGTTCCGGTGCCGTCAGGGCTGCGCAAATGTGCTGTGTATCTGCGGGATCATGCGCCGGGGAAGTACATCTGGGAAGTTGGCGTAAAGGATCAACCCTGCAATCCCAGCCATTTCCGTCAGCAATTCAAAAAGGCGATTTCTGCGATTGAAGGAGTGCGGGTATTAACGCCCCACAGCTGCCGCCATACCTACGTCAGCCAGATGCAGGCGTTGGGTGTGGACATCCAAACAATCCAGTCGATGGTTGGCCATGCGGACACCGACATGACAGAACATTATCTTCATGTCCAGAGTCCGGTCCGTCAGGAAGCGGCAAAGAGATTTGACGAGGCCTTTTGTGTCGGCGAGACGGAATAGACTGTATGGACTTAATAAACAAAAGTTGATTCCGGTCAAATTCCGGTCAAAGTGTTGCACCCCTGCAACAAAGGGTGTAAAAACGGGTCTTTTTAGGGCTAAAAACAATGAAAAAGCCCTGAATTCCGAAGAATTCAGGACATTTCGTGGTGGAGATAAGCGGGATCGAACCGCTGACCTCTTGAATGCCATTCAAGCGCTCTCCCAGCTGAGCTATACCCCCATATTTGATTTGCTGTCAGACAGCTTTCGTATTATAGCAGTAAGAAGTAGGTTTGTCAAGGGGGA
>JBGVON010000072.1:0-13573 GCA_045126495.1 Faecousia sp. | reverse complement strand
CGGTTGTTCAAGACCGCAGTATGTGACGGTGATATCGGTGTCGGAAGAGGCAGTTTGGATCTTCTCCATGATCTCGTTGATTACGGCGGTGAGATTTACCGTCTGCATTCCGGCAAAGGGCGCTATCTGATAACGTCCGGTGTCAGACATATTGCCGATAATCCGCAGCAGCTGGAATAATCCGTGCTGGATCTGACTTGCCTGTTGCTCAGTGGCGGCATCTTCTGTTTCCAAATTTGACAGGAGGCGGTCTGTGACCGTCATCACGTTGGAAAGAGGAATCCGCAGCTGCTGGGCAGCCAGCGCAAGCATTTGCAGTTGATCTGCATCTGCATCCTGCTGCAAAACAAATACATCACATTCCTTGGTGCGGGTGACACAGGCGTTGCAGGGAAGTCCGGCGATGCACACTGTCAGATACAGACAACCGCCGTTTAAATTTTCGTAGGTATCCCGATGTTGTGTGACGATCTCGTTAATATCCGTACCCGGTTGCAGCATACGAGCCAAAGCGGCAGTATTGACAGCTGTCACAACACCGTCTTTTGCGCAAAATGCAGGGCGGTCCATCAGTTCCAGCCAGTCAAACGGATGCTCGTTGGTTTCCATATCTCTTCGCCTCCTGCCATATCATGTGCAAATTTGGGAAAAATTTTCATCTTAACCCAACACTGTTTCTATTCTAACGAATTTATTTGAAAATAGCAAGAAAAATCCTCGAATGGAGTGAAAATATGTCGATTCACAAGGATCACAGACAGCGCCTGCGGGACCGATTCCTTCGGGAGGGCTTGGACAATTTTGATGAGCTGTACGTTTTGGAACTGCTGTTATTCTATTGTATCCCCAGAGTGGACACCAATCCTTTGGCGCATCGCCTGCTGGACCATTTTGGTTCTCTGACCGGCGTTCTGAATGCCAGTGTGGAGGAACTTCTAAAAATTGACGGTGTTGGGAAAAATACCGCAACCTTCTTGTCTTTAATTACGCAGGTAGGCAGATACTATCAGATCAAGCAGTCTCAACCGGGAACGATCCTGCGTTCCACCGAGCAGTGCGGTAACTATATGATGCCTTATTTCTTCGGCAGGGAGCAGGAAGTGGTGTTTATGCTGTGTATGGATGCCAAGTGTAAGGTGCTGTGCTGCAAGATGGTGGGCGAGGGAAGTGTGAATTCTGCCAACATTCCCGTCCGGCGGGTTGTGGAGATGGCATTGGCAGCCAATGCCACTACGGTGGTGCTGGCCCATAATCACCCCAGCGGACTGGCGATTCCGTCGGCAGACGATATTCAGACTACGCAACGAATCGCTGACGCTTTGAAGACTGTGGAGATAACCCTTGCGGATCATATTGTGGTGAGCAAGGATGACTTTGTGTCCATGGTACAGTCACAGTATTACAGACCGCAGGAAACTTGTGGTATCCCATAAGGAGGATCACTGTTGGAAAGATTTCAACTGGTTTCAGAATTCAAGCCTTCGGGCGATCAGCCGGAGGCTATCGAAAAACTGGCGCAGGGCGTGGAGCTGGGTCTGCGGGAGCAGACACTGTTGGGTGTGACCGGCTCGGGAAAGACTTTTACCATGGCATCGGTGATCGCCAAGTTGAACCGTCCCACTTTGGTCCTTGCCCACAATAAGACCCTTGCCGCCCAGCTTTGCTCGGAGTTTCGGGAGTTTTTTCCCAATAATGCGGTAGAGTATTTTATTTCTTATTATGATTATTACCAGCCGGAGGCGTATATTGCCCATACGGATACCTATATTGAAAAAGACTCTGCCATCAATGAAGAAATCGACCGGCTTCGTCACAGCGCGACTTCGGCGCTCTTTGAACGGCGTGATGTGATCGTCGTGTCTTCTGTCAGTTGCCTGTATGGATTGGGTGACCCTATTGACTATAAGAGCATGGTGATTTCTCTGCGGGCAGGACAGTCATATCCGCTGGATGATGTACTGCGCAAATTGACGGAAATCCGTTATGAGCGAAATGATATTGACTTCTCCCGGAATAAATTCCGTGTTCGGGGAGATACCTTGGAGATTTATCCCGCTTACTGGACCGGACGGGCGATCCGTGTGGAGTTTTTCGGAGACGAAGTGGACCGAATCTCTGAAATCAATGCGGTTTCCGGCATGACGGAGCGGTATCTGGACCACGTTGCCATCTATCCTGCCAGTCATTATGTGGCATCCCGGGAGAAGATGGAACGGGCAATGGGGGAGATTCGAAAGGAATGCGATGAGCAGGTAGCGCGTTTTCGGGCGGAAAATAAGTTGTTGGAAGCCCAGCGGATCTCTCAGCGGACGGCCTATGATCTGGAAATGCTCACAGAGATCGGTTTCTGCACCGGTATTGAGAATTATTCCCGTGTGATCCAGGGACGGGCGCCCGGCACACCGCCCACTACGCTTTTGGACTATTTTCCCGAGGATTTTCTTCTTTTTGTGGATGAAAGTCATGTGACGCTGCCTCAGTGCCGCGCTATGTATGCCGGTGACCGGAGCCGTAAGGATTCGCTGGTGAATTACGGATTTCGTTTGCCCTCAGCCTATGATAACCGTCCGCTGAATTTTGAGGAATTTGACTCAAAATTGAATCAGGTGATCTACGTTTCTGCAACGCCTGCGGAATATGAGCAGACGCGCTCCGGACAGATAGTGGAGCAAGTGATCCGCCCAACCGGACTTTTAGACCCGGTTGTGGAGGTAAGACCCATTGATGGGCAGATAGATGACCTGATAGGGGAGATCAACAAGCGAACCGCCCGACAGGAGCGGGTGCTGGTGACCACGCTGACCAAGAAGATGGCGGAGGATCTGACGGTGTACCTGCAAAAGGCGGGAATACGGGTGCGCTATATGCACTCAGATATCGGCGCCATGGAGCGCATGGAGATCATTCGGGATCTGCGTATGGCGAAATTTGATGTGTTGGTAGGTATCAATCTGCTCCGGGAGGGCCTTGATTTGCCGGAGGTAAGTCTTGTGGCTATTCTGGACGCGGATAAGGAGGGGTTTCTTCGTTCCGAGACCAGCCTTATCCAGACCATTGGACGCGCCGCACGGAATGCCGAGGGACTTGTGGTTATGTATGCCGATCGTATCACCGCGTCCATGCAGGTTGCCATGGACGAGACCAAGCGCCGTCGTGAAATACAGGATGCCTATAATCGGGCAAATGGCATCGTTCCCAAGACGGTGATCAAGTCCGTCCGGGATCTGATTGAAATATCCTCCCCCACACCGGAGCGAATGGGGCGCAGCGGCGTGAAGATGACCAAAGCAGAGCGGGAAAAGGAAATCGCTAAACTGGAAAAGCAGATGAAGGAAGCTGCCCGTATGATGGAATACGAGTATGCCGCCTTGCTGCGTGATAGGATTATCGAACTTCGTGGCGCAAAGTAATATCCAAAGAGGGTGTGCAACCGCACACCCTCTTTGGATCATTCTTCTATAAATTGAAATCTTGGGCCGTGGTAGCCGTCTTTGTCCACGATCTCGTTCCACATGGAAGCAGGCCGCACCCATAAGCCTTTTTCACCATACTGAGCCTGATAGACCACCATAGGCTCTAATGTTTCTGAGTGGCTGGCAATGCCGATTACACAGTATTCTTTGCCTTTAAAGTGACGGTATTTACCGATTTTGATATCCATAATATCTCCTTTATAAAACCGCACCGGTTTTTCCGGTGCGGTCATTTTATCAGCCGGGAACAGTTCCACGAGTGGAATCCAATACGGACGGCGCGTCAAAGAGATTGTTGAACCAATCACTATGGTGGGCAAGGGCAGAACCTGTCACCAAAATGCGTCCCTGACGGACGTATTCGTTGGTAATGGAAGCCCAAGGCTTTCCGTCTTCACAGAAGCCAAGATAGTACCGGAAACCGGTGCTTTTCAGTAGATTGTATTTTTCGCCGGAATAGATCTCATCTGCGGTAATGTCCGTTAATTGGGCGTAGGCAAGAATGTCCAGACTGCCCAGAATGGGTACCACTTCGTTGGTCCATCCGTTCAGATCATTTTGTATCTGGGTGGTACTGCTGCTGCCGTAGGGAATGTTCTCGTAGGTGTAGCAGGCGAGGGTATAGCCGCTCTTCCGCAGGGCGTTGGCAACGGCAGTGGCATCCTGAATAGCCTGTCGATAGACTGTTTCGCCGAAAATATTAGCAGCGCTGGGATGGGTGCGGTAACCGAATAGGCCGTTGTAACCGGTGAGCGCCAGGGTTGCTTTGGCACCCCGGTAGGAAAAACTGGGATGCTCCTTAATAAAGTTTTCCAGTATGGGCACCAGATCATAGGCGCCGGTCACTGTGTTGCCGGAGGCATCTACCATCTCACAGGTGAAGTTTGTCCCGTCCCAAAGAAGCTTGCTGGCAAATCCGCCGCCCTTTGCGTCGGGGACTTTGTCGCCGTCACTGTCAATGAGATAATAATTGTAGTTTACATTGGTCTGGGTCAGCATCAGCGGCTTTTTGCCGTTGGGCAGATACAGTGTCTTAGCCTTATAGGAGGCTGCGCCGTCGGGTCCGTAGGTAGTGTCCACGAAATCATCAAAATCCACCAGAATATAGCCGTTGTTGTAAAGCTGTTGGAGGATCTTGGTGAATTCAACAGTGGTGATAAAATTGCGGTTAATGGAAGTGCCGTAGGTCTCATGGTTGAAGCCACGAACCGGGTCTGCAACCAAAAGCTGGAAGGAGAGGTTCACGATTTGGCTGGGATCATCCCATGCAACCATGCTTTTCTGTGCAGCCTCATATTGCAGGATCTTGTCATTCAAAGCAGTGTATTTACTCAGATCACCGCTGAAACCGTTCAGCAGGGCAATGGCGCTGTCATAATCATAGCCGGCGGCCAAAAGCTCCGCCTGCGCCAGCAGAGAGTTTGCCTCTTGATCCAATCTTGCCTGTTCTTCCGCTGCGGCGGATGCGGCGGCATCGTTGGTTGCCTTTTCAAAACGGTTCTTCTGTACAGCGCGGGTAATAGAGCCGATAATAAAAATAACGATCAGCAGCACAGCAGCGCATGCAATGATAGCAGGCAGATAGGTTTCCTTAATGATCTGCGCTTTTGTGCGTTGTTTGCGACGTGGATTTACCGGACGTTTGGGTTCGTTAAAATGCTCTTCCATGTAAAGTGCCACCTTTCTCAGAATTATTCAAGGATATTATATCTGTAAATCCCATAAAAAGCAAGAAAAATCGTATTTTGCGGAAAAACCTTGGGTAACAGGGGATTATACTTGCCAAAAATCCGGATATGGTCTATTATATACGTATGTAATAATTTAAGGGGAATTGTTATGGAAAAGATCACAAGCTTTACAGTTGACCATATCCGTTTGCAGCCCGGACTGTATGTATCCAGGCAGGATCGAGTGGGCAGTGAATGGATTACTACTTTTGACCTGCGGCTGACCAGACCCAATGAAGAGCCCGTGCTGAATACCGCTGAGATTCATACCATTGAGCATTTGGCAGCTACGTACCTGCGTAATGAACCCAATTGGAAGGAAAAGGTTCTGTATTTTGGACCCATGGGATGCCGTACAGGTTTTTATCTGCTTCTTGCAGGGCAATATACCTCCAAGGATGTGTTGGAACTGGTAAAGGATTGCTTTAATTTTATCGCACACTATGCGGGTGAAGTGCCCGGCGCCAGTGCAAAGGACTGCGGTAATTATCTGGATATGAACCTGCCTATGGCAAATTATTGGGGACGGAAGTATAGAGATCTGATTTCTGTTATAGACGACACCCGGCTGTATTACCCGGAATAAAGGAGGCACTTATGAAATTAGGTATTATCGGCGCCATGGATGTGGAAGTGGCAACTTTGAAGGCGTGCATGACGCAAAAGACAGAGACCACCGTTGCCGGAAGTGTATACTGTGAGGGTCTTTTGGAAGGCCTTGCTGTGGTGGTCGTCCAGTGCGGTGTGGGTAAGGTCAATGCTGCACTGTGCGTGCAGATCCTATGCAGTACCTTTGGGGTGACTCATGTGGTCAATACCGGTATAGCAGGTTCTTTGCATGCGGAACTGGACATTGGCGATTTTGTCATCAGTCAGGATGCGGTGTATCATGATTTCGACTGCCATATCCTGAATCCTGCTTATGTGGTGGGGCAAGTGCCCGGCCTGTCTGTGCGGAAATTCCCCGCAGATGAAGCCCTTGTGCGCTTGGCTTTTACTGCGGCGGATAGCTTGTGCCCCGGACATGCCAGAATCGGCACTGTTGCCAGCGGCGATCAGTTCGTTTGCACGAAGGAACAGAAGGAGAATATTGTTGAAAATACCGGCGCGCTCTGTACGGAAATGGAGGGCGCGGCAATCGGTCACGGCGCATGGCGCAACGGTGTTCCCTATGTGGTGATCCGCGCGATTTCTGATAAGGCAGACGATTCTGCCCAAATGGATTATCCCACTTTTGAGGCGATGGCGGCCCAGCGGTGCGCGCTGGTCACACGGGCAATGGCGAAAGCTTTGGCTGAGATGTAATTGAATGACTGCATTCAAAAGGGTGCCGTCTTTTTGCGTGTTAACCAGAAGTGAGAGGGATCTGTTTGCATTTTCGCCTATGGCGAAAATATAGGTAGGCACCAGTGTTTGCACTGGTGCCAGCAATATACCACCGGCATATTGCATTGGTGATATTCAAATCTTTTTAATACTAACAAAAGCACCACCCATTGGGTGGTGCTTTTATTGGCGGAGTGAGAGGGATTTGAACCCTCGCGCGCTGTTTAGACGCCTACTCCCTTAGCAGGGGAGCCCCTTCGGCCTCTTGGGTATCACTCCGAATCCATAAGAAATTCACTTATGCCAAGCCATTCTATCACGGGGCAGGGTGGTTGTCAAGTGTATTTGAAAAAGAAAGGCGCATTTCTATGAGGTTGGTCTTATTTGTTAACTGCAACATAAACTTGTTCCATACATTGGAATTTGAGGTGGTACTATGGAACATAAAACCAACGAAATAACCCTCCGCGGCACATTACAGGCGCTTCCCCAATTTTCCCACGAAAACCACGGAAAACGATTCTACCGATTTCATCTGGAAGTCCCACGTCTTTCCGGCGCAGTGGATATTCTCCCGGTGGTCGCCGAGGAACAGATATTGGGGCAGTTGGATCCCACAGCCGGGGAGATGCTTACCGTTACCGGTCAAATCCGCACCCATAATCAACGGACCGATGGGGCGCGGCATTTGCTGATCTTTGTCTTTGCCGCGTCGGTGGTGGCAGAGGACGGTGAGCCCATTAACGAGGTGATCCTGGAAGGCCCTTTATGCAGGGAGCCTACCTATCGATTGACGCCATTGGGGCGTGAGATCTGTGATGCCATGTTGGCGGTGCCACGGGCATTCCGACGGGCGGACTATCTGCCATGTATTCTTTGGGGCAGAATCGCCCAGGAGGTTTCCCGTTGTCACACACGGGATGTGATCAACATTCACGGACGCCTCCAAAGCCGTGTGTATACAAAGCAGACAGATGACGGGCCGCAGGAACGCACTGCCTATGAAATCTCCGCTCTCACTGCCGAGGTGATCGAGGAAGATCTGTATTGACAATGCCGGGCGGCGGAAAAGCTCCGCCGCACCAAAGCCACGCAGAGAAACCTCCGCGACTAAACCATCATATTCTGAGACAGTCCGTCTTGTTCCTTGTAATTTCCTCTTTTCATGGCGAAAAATCTGTGGTAAAATGAAGGAAACGAAAGGTGTGATGGCATGGATCAAAAGGTTTGGGATATCATTGATGGGTTGAAGGCGCAGTATCCTGACGCCCTTTGCGCCCTGCATTATGAAAAGGATTATGAACTGATGATTGCGGTGCGGTTATCTGCTCAGTGTACCGATGCCCGGGTGAATCTGGTGACACCGGCGCTGTTTACGGCGTATCCTACCTTGGAGGATATGGCGAATGCGAAGATTACCGATGTGGAAAATTACATACATTCCTGCGGTTTTTACCGACAGAAAGCAAAGGATATTGTCCTTGCTTGTCAGATGCTGCTGACAGAGCATGGCGGACGGGTTCCGGATACCATGGAGGCGCTTTTAAAACTGCCCGGTGTGGGCAGAAAAACGGCGAATCTGCTTTTGGGTGACCTGTACAAAGAGCCGGGCAGTGTGGTTTGCGATACCCATTGTATGCGCATCTGCGAGCGATTGGGTCTGTCCAAGGGCAGAGAACCGGAAAAAGTGGAAAAACAGCTTCGCGCAATTCTGCCTCCGGAGGAGAGCAGCGACTTTTGCCATCGGATCGTGCTGTTTGGCCGGGAGTTCTGTACTGCTCGCGCTCCCAAGTGCGAAACTTGTCCTTTGGCGATCCATTGCCTACAAGTGAATAAAGGCTAATAAATCCCTCCTTGTCCGAATACACTTGGGACAAGGGGGGATTTGGTTTGCGGAAAAAAATTCCCATTTTTTACAATGCCATGCTTTTGACCGGTGTGAATTTGTTGTTGCGGTTGGTATCCACCGGTTTTCAGGTGTACTTATCAGGCAAGATCGGCGCAGCGGGAATTGGACTTTTGCAGTTGGTGCTATCCGTAGGAGGACTAGCGCTCACTGCCGGAATGGCGGGGATTCGTACCGGTACGATGTATCTGACTGCTGAGGAACTGGGGAAAAAACGTCCGGAGAATGTCCGCTGGGTGTTGTCCGGTTGTATGCGGTACAGTCTGCTGTGCAGCGGTGGGGTAGCAGTTGCGCTATGCCTGTTTGCGCCGGTGATCGCCGGACGGTGGATCGGAAACAGTGATGTAATCGGTGTGGTACGGCTGTATGCGTTTTTCCTGCCGGTGAACTGCCTGACCGGTGTGATGGTGGGTTATTTTACCGCTGCCAACCGGATCGGCACTTTGGCTGCGGTAGAGGTTGCAGAACAGGGCTGCACTATGGGACTGACCATAGGGCTTTTGCATTTTTTTGCGGGAGGAGATCCGGTGCGCGCCTGCGCCGGTGTGGTAATGGGCAGCGGCGCGGGAGCATGTTTTACCTTGCTGTGCCTTTTATATCTGCGAAAAAAAGAGGTGTCACCAGAGGGGGCGCGGATTCCTGTACGTCGCCGACTGTTTCAAACTGCTGTACCTTTGGCGCTGGCAGATGATTTAAAATCCGGTATTTCCACCGCCGAAAATCTCATGGTACCCAAACGCCTCGCCCTGTGCCATCGGGTGGGGGACCCCCTTGCTGCTTTTGGGGTGGTTTGCGGTATGGTGTTTCCCATTCTGATGTTCCCAATGGCGATCTTGTTCGGATTGGCGGAGCTTCTGATCCCGGAGCTAGCCCGCTGCGCCGCCGCCGGCAGTGAACGCAGGATCCGGTATTTGGCGCGGCGAAGCCTGCGCCTGGCAATGCTTTATGGTTGTCTGTTCTGTGGCCTTCTGTTTTTGCTCAGTGAGGAACTGTGCCTTTCCCTTTACCGCAATCAGGAGGCAGGGACGTATCTGCGGTGGTTTGCGCTGCTGGCGCCTATGCTCTACTGCGATGCCATTACCGATGCTATGATTAAAGGATTGGGGCAGCAGACCGCCAGTGTGCGTTATAACATACTGACCTCCGGACTGGACGTGCTGTTTTTGTTCATTCTTCTTCCTGAGTACGGAATACAGGGATATTTTGCCAGCTTTCTTGTGACGCACCTGATTAACTTTGCATTAAGTGTCCGTCGCCTTTTGAAGATCACCGGCAGGCTGATATCGCCGATAGCAGTCTTGCTGACTGCGCTGGCGGTTTTTCTTTCCTTGTCCGGCGCGGGAATTCTGCAAGCACCCGTTCTTCGGGGCGGCGCGTATGTTCTTCTGTTGGGAAGCCTGCTGTGCCTGTTCGGCGTTGTCAGCAGGGAGGATGTCCTGTGGATCAAAGGTTTAATATATAAAAAATGACCCGCAACCGCGGGTCATTTTCTTACAGCACTTTCAATATTTCCAGAATAAAATCCCAAGTCCGCTTGACCGAGGCAATCTCCAACCGTTCCCGGCTGGTGTGAATATCCTTCATGTTGGGTCCGATGGATACACAATCCAATCCCGGAATTTTCTCTCCAAGCAGACCGCATTCCAAGCCTGCGTGGATTGCAACTACTTCCGGCGCTTTGCCATACATATCCGTGTATACCCCAATCATGGTGTCTCTCAATTTGGAATCTTTTTTGTATTCCCATGCTGGATATTCGCCCCGAATGTCGCAGGAACACTCGTAAAAGTCAGATAATTCATGGAGCTTATTCAGCAGTTCCTTTTTCTCTTCCTCAACACTGCTGCGAACCGCCCAGGTTAGATGTAGGGCGTCGTCCAGTTTTAATATGCCTAAATTCAGACTGGTCTGCACCAGTCCGTCAATGTCTGCACTCCAAGACTGTACGCCGTTGGGCGCGGCATTCAGAAGGCCAATTACCTTGGCGGAACATTCGGATGTCAATGCGTTGCCGCCCAAAGCATCCACATCATCGCCGCGAATGATCACATTCGGCTCGTCAAACTGTTCCCGGATCTCCCTTTGTAACTGCTCGGTAATTTCGTTGATCCTTTCAATGTACATACCCAGCGCAACGAAGGTTACCTCGCAGGAACGGGGGATGGCATTGTCCTTTGCGCCGCCTTCCAGTTTGGTGATGCATACAGGCATCAGCTTCTGCACACGGCCAAGCAATTCACCCATTACTTTATTGGCGTTAGCTCGTTTTTTATGGATTTCCACGCCGGAGTGACCGCCTTGCAAGCCTTCAACCGTTAGTTTTACACAAGGACCGTATACCGCCCTGCGGGTAATGGGCATAGACACAGTCGCTTTTGCACCGCCTGCGCAGGACACAGTGAAAACGCCCTCTTCTTCCGAGTCTATGTTCAGCATGGTATGACCTTTTAAAGAGGACAGGTCTATGCCCGTTGCGCCGTCCATCCCGGTTTCCTCATCCACTGTGATGATGACTTCTAAGGGCGGGTGGGGGATAGACGGATCAGCCAACAGCGCCAAGGCGTAGGCAATGGCAATACCGTCATCGCCGCCCAGTGTTGTGCCCTTTGCGAATACATAAGTACCGTCGTGGGTAATATCCAGACCGTCTTTTTCCATGTCAATAGGGCAGTCCGCTTCCTTTTCGCAGACCATATCCATATGTCCCTGCAAGATCACCGGCGCATGATCTTCATAACCGCAAGTACCGTCTCCAAACAGGATCACATTATTCAGTTCGTCCTGAATGTAACGCAGATTATGTTCTTTTGCAAAGCTGACCAGATAATCGCTGATTTGCTTTGTGTTGCCGGATCCGTGGGGGATCGAACAAAGTATCTCAAAGTATCCCATTACCGATTTGGGTTCCAGACCGGCCAGTTTGATAGCTTCCATAGTATTAACTCCTATTATATGATAAACTTATCATACCATATTTGCGAGAAAAAGTCTATAAAAAAAGGGGCGCGTATTATACGCGCCCTATAAGGAATCACTTCTTGCGGAAGGACATGCAGTCGGTGCACTGATCCATGGTGGGATTACCCTCGTGGGTACCTACCAAAATGCGATCCAAAGCGCAGTAGTTGGCATCTTGACAGTGGTTAGCACACTGATGCACGGTGCATTCAATGCTCTTGTTTGCCTTGCAATCCATAATTAGTTCCTCCTTTTTTTGTGATGGGATTAGTATGACCTGTTTTTTCTTTTGCATACATGTGGTTTTTCATTGACAATTTTCTTATAAACAAGTATAATATTTGCGGAAAAATATGAAGACGGATTACCGTTTTTACAAAGAAAGGAAAATTTGCCATGATTTATAGTGCAGAAGTACAGCATATGTGCTCCGTGGCCAAGGGCGCCTATCACGGCCCCGCTCCCATTCCCGAAGAGGGTAAGTGGGTACAGGTCAAGGAAATTAAGGATGTCAGCGGTTTTACCCACGGCATCGGCTGGTGTGCTCCTCAGCAGGGCTGCTGCAAGCTGACCCTGAATGTGAAGGAGGGCATCATTGAAGAGGCCCTGGTGGAGACTCTGGGCTGCTCCGGCATGACTCACTCCGCTGCTATGGCTTCCGAAATCCTCATCGGTAAGACCCTGTTGGAGGCGCTGAACACTGACCTGGTGTGTGACGCCATCAATACCGCTATGCGGGAACTGTTCCTGCAAATCGTTTACGGCCGTAGCCAGTCTGCTTTCTCTGAGGACGGTCTGGCAGTTGGCGCTTCTTTGGAAGACCTGGGCAAGGGTCTGCGCAGCCAGGTAGGTACTATGTTTGCTACCGCTGCTAAGGGTCCCCGTTATCTGGAAATGGCTGAGGGTTACGTGACCCGTCTGGCCCTGGATGAGGACAACCTGATCACCGGTTATGAGTTCATCAATCTGGGTAAGATGATGGACTTCATCAAGAAGGGCGACGATGCCAACGAGGCGCTGAATAAGGCAAAGGGTTCTTATGGCCGTTTTGCTGATGCCGCCAAGTACATCGACCCCCGTCACGAATAAGAGGAGGACACAGAAATGGCTTTGTTTGAAGGTTACGAAAGAAAAATTGACAAAATCAACGGTGTCCTCGCACAGTACGGCTTGGAGTCCGTTGAGGCTTGCCGCGAAATGTGTCAGGCTAAGGGTTTTGACCCCTATGAGATCGTTAAGGGCATTCAGCCCATCGCTTTTGAGGATGCCGCATGGGCATACTGCGTGGGCGCTGCCATCGCTATGAAGAAGGGCGTTAAGAACGCTGCCGAGGCTGCTGAGGCCATCGGTATTGGCTTGCAGGCATTCTGCATCCCCGGCTCTGTTGCTGAGGACCGCAAGGTCGGTATCGGCCATGGCAATCTGGGCGCAATGCTGCTGCGGGACGAGACCAAGTGCTTTGCCTTCTTGGCAGGTCACGAATCCTTCGCCGCTGCTGAGGGCGCTATTGGTATTGCCCGCAGCGCCAATAAGGCCCGTAAGGAGCCCCTGCGTGTTATCCTGAACGGTTTGGGTAAGGATGCTGCGCAGATCATCTCTCGTATCAACGGCTTCACCTATGTGAAGACCCAGTTCGATTACTACACCGGCGAGTTGAAGATTGTTGAGCGGATTCCTTATTCCAAGGGCGAGCGCGCCGCTGTTAACTGCTACGGCTGTGACGATGTCCGCGAGGGCGTTGCTGTCATGCGTTACGAGGGTGTTGACGTTTCCATCACCGGTAACTCCACCAATCCTACCCGCTTCCAGCACCCCGTTGCCGGTACCTATAAGAAGGAATGCATGGAGAATGGCCGTAAGTACTTCTCCGTGGCTTCCGGCGGCGGCACCGGCCGTACCCTGCGCCCGGACAACATGGCAGCAGGTCCTGCTTCCTATGGCATGACCGATACCATGGGCCGTATGCACTCCGACGCCCAGTTCGCCGGTTCTTCCTCTGTCCCCGCCCACGTGGAAATGATGGGCTTCCTGGGCGCAGGTAACAACCCCATGGTCGGCGCTACCGTTTCCGTGGCTGTTGCTGTTGAGGAAAGCCTGAAGAAGTAATTTCTTCGATATTTAGCTGTAAAATGCTCCTGATCGTAAGATTGGGAGCATTTTTTTATTCCCTCTCTGATCTG
>JBGVON010000071.1:0-24840 GCA_045126495.1 Faecousia sp. | reverse complement strand
GATCCTGCGCTTCCAGATAGAGCATCTGCGCAACGATCAGGCTCGCGGTGGTATCATTGACCTCCTCGGACAAGAAAATGATCCGGTCATTGAGCAGTCGGGAGAAAATGTCATAGCTACGCTCTCCGCGGCTGGTCTGTTCTACAACATAGGGTACTAAACTCATGGTCATGTCTCCTTTCAGGGTTTGAAACATTCTAACCATTTACGAGGCTACTTATTCCTCAGTCTCTTCTTTTGCCTTGGGGGCTACGGCAACAGCGCTGTCAACAATCAGCTGCACGGCCTTGCGGGTTTCCAGGCTGGTCTTCAACTCCTCAGCAGAAACCATGCTCTTGATCTTGTCAACTTCCAAGGCATACTGCTTTGCCATGGATTCATACTCTGCTTCCATATCCTCGTCGGTCACAGCGATGCCTTCTGCCTCAACGATCTTGGCAAGGGTAACATTTGCCTTTGCCTGTTTTTCAGCAGCAGGACGGAATGCGTTGCGCATACCGGACATATCGCCGCCCATCATCTTAGCGTACTGCTCCATAGAGTAACCGCTCATTTGCAGCTGATAGCCAAAACGCTCCATCTGATTATCCAGCTCCATCTCCACAAGAGCTGCGGGCATATCCACAGTCGTGTTCTCAGCAGCCTTGTCAACGCAAGCCTGCTCAAATGCAGCATCAATCTGCTTTTGGGCAGTCTCCAAAGCCTTTTCGCGGATGTCAGCCCTCAAAGCATCCAAAGTTTCAAACTCAGAAACGTCCTTGGCAAACTCGTCATCCTTGGCAGGCACATTAGTCACAGTAACCTTATTAACCTTAACATGGAAAACAACAGGCTTGCCGGCCAAACCCTCGTGGTAATCCTCGGGGAAAGTAATATCAATGTCCTTCTCCTCGCCTGCAGTCATGCCGACGATCTGCTCTTCAAAGCCGGGAACAAAAGAACCGGAGCCCAGCTTCAAATCAAAATTGTTGCCCTTACCGCCGTCAAAGGGAACGCCGTTATCGAAGCCTTCAAAGTCAATGTTGGCGGTGTCGCCCATTTCAGCGGCGCGCTCCACAGTCTCGGTGGAGGCAACATTCTGCGCCATTCTGTCAAGCTCAGCCTGTACCTGCTCGTCGGTAACAACAGCCTCTGCCTTTTCAACTTCCAGACCCTTATAATCGCCCAGAGTAACCTCGGGGTAAACTTCTGTGGTCAAGGTGATGGTGACAATACCGTCGTCACTAATATCCATATCGGTCAGATTGGGACGGCCAACAGCCTTCACATCCTGCTTTACAACAGCATACTCATAAACCTCGGGGAAAATCTCTTCAAGGCCATCTTCGTAGAAAACGTGCGCGCCGTACATAGACTCGATCATCTTACGGGGTGCCTTGCCCTTACGGAAGCCGGGGATCATGATGTTCTTGCGGGCTTTCATGTAAGCCTTCTGAACACCGGACTCCATCAGTTCCTTGTCGATCTCTACCACGATGGTAGCCTTGTTGCCGTTTCTTTCGTTGCTCTTAATGTTCATTGTGTATATCCTCCCATGTTGCGTGCCGCTTTTACGGCCGTTTCTGTACATTTTTTGTATCCGAATTATATTAGCAAATAATCAGCCAAATGTCCACACTTTTCTTGAAAATTTTTACTAAAAAATGCGGTATGGCTGAAAGTTCAGCCGATCTGCCGACAAAAGTCTGTACGTAATGCCGTCCCATTGCCCTTCCATGGTCAATCCGTGACTGGCGCCGTGCAGATGACCGTAAAAGCATTGCCGTACATCATATTGTTTTAAAAGCGATAAAATCTCGTCACAAGTATACCCTTTGTAACGCGGCGGATAATGCAGGAATGCGATTTTTGGCTTATCCCCTGCAGATTTTAAGGATGTTTCCAAGCGGATCAGTTCCCGGTTAAATACCTTTGCATCGTGGGTATCACCCCGTTCTTCTTCAAAAAACCAGCCACGTGTGCCGCAAATGGCATAGCCTTCATATTCGTAATGATTGTTATTTAGAATCCATAGATCGGAAAAACCGTTTGACTGGCAAAATTTATAGAATTTCGTCGCTGTATTCCACCAATAATCATGGTTTCCCTTTAAGATAATCTTTCTCCCCGGGATCTGATGGATCCATGCAAAATCCTCCCGTGCGCTATCCAGATCCAACGCCCAGGATAAATCACCAAGCAATACAGTGGTGTCCTCCGGTTGAACAACAGAAAGACCATCTTTGAGTTTATCCAGATAGCCAACCCATGCGCCGCCAAAAACATCCATTGGTTTATCTGCACCAAAGCTCAGGTGCAAATCTCCGATTGCGTACAGTGCCATTGGGTCACTCCTTTACCCGGGCAGGCCGTCTTTTAGATAAAATAATGGTGTTCACACTGGCGCCAGTGCTGGATCGATAATCCTGCAAACCACCATATGCCAAGGCAGAATCGGTGTCCAATGCATAACCGTTGGTACGGAACATATTGGAACTAACCGCATCCACACGGTTATTGCTGACAACGGCGGCAAATACATGGGCGCTCAATTCTTCTTGCTGCGACGCATCAATGGTAAACATCTTTTTCCGTTCCACAGAATCCAGATACTGTAACACTGCATCCGGACCTAAGGAAGCATAAAAGAAGCACTCTAAATAATCCGGTCGGGCAGAATTGGTATCCGTTGTGCTGCACAGGAACTCTCCCCTGTTCACAAGATCCCAGAAAGAAGAGTTCTCGTTACAGGCGCATACTGTCAAGCGCAAAGGCAGTCCCATTTTCTTTGCGTATTGAATTGCCGCCAGATCGGAAAAATCACCGGCTGTAACGGCTATATCCAGCTCATGGGACACATCGTCAATGCCGGAATACAGACCAAACAACAACGCAATCTTAATGCCGATGCAGGACCATCCCACCGGTTGCTTTCCCATACTTTTCTGCTCTGTTGCCAGACTGTACAGACTTTTCAGTAGATATCCGTAGGATGCTTCCGGATTGCGCCAGGCTTCTGCCATCAACAGTCTGTGCTGCATAGATATCTGTTTAAAAGGTGATCTGCCGATCTCGCACTCCACGTCCCAGCACTTTAAGCGCACACCAAAAAACAGATTCAGGATGTTAGCAATAACTTCCCCACAGGATTGCGTTTTAAGCGCTTCCAATTCGTCGGAGGTGAACTCCGGCAGGTGAAATGGCACAAAAATTCCACCATCCGGCGCATTAACCTCATGCAGCGCCCGATATGCCGTATAGGTATCTATTCTGTTTCTTGTGCTGATGTAGAGCATCTTTCTATCACTCCCAATGCATTGTTCCAGAAAATATTTTCAATGGTCTGAATACTATATCCCCGTTCCAAAAGTTTGTCAGCAAACTTTGGATAATCCTGCACACCGGAAATCCCGGCTACCAAACCATCACATCCATCAAAATCTGCGCCCAGTGACAGATATTTGTCACTGCCAGCAAGGTCGATAAAGTGGGCAACATGATCGCAGACAGTATCAAGATCAGGATCGTCACCAAGAAAACCACCGTACATATTGATACCAACAGTACCGCCGGTTTTGCAGATGGCAAGATACATCTCGTCGGCGAGGTTGCGGGGATTATTACAAAGAGCGCGCGCGTTGGAATGAGATGCAATAATGGGCTTTGCCGCAATCTCCATAATATCCCAAAAGCCTTCGTCACTAATATGGCTTACATCAATGACCATACCCACCCGCTGGGCTTCTTTTACAAATTCCCGACCCATATCTGTCAATCCACCGCCGGTGACACAGGAGCCCACCAAGGGATTTTTTTCATTCCAGCCAAGGGAAGTGACTCGAAAACCGATCCGATACAGATCTTCCAAAAGTTCCGGATTATAAGCAAAACCAGCAGGACCTTCAATGGTCAGGACAGCAGACATGAGACCCTGCTTTCGGTTCTCTTCAATTTCCTTGGCAGTGTATGCCAAGCGGATTAAGTCACTGTTTTTTTCCGTTTCCTGTAATATAGCGGCCATTTCCCGTTCAAACAGACCTATTTCTGAAAGTGTTTTCGGTAATTCCTGTAACGGTGATGTCCAGCAGGCAAAGCATTGGCAGTATCCAGGGAATGCCTTAACTCGCTCTAAATCAATATGTAATTGGTTTTTACGCAGACTGTCAATGCGATCAAAATGCTTACCTAAAAGCCCATAGGCAGTATCGCAGTGCAGATCAAACACAGGAAATTTCATTGAAATGCATCCTCCAAATGATGGATTTCGGGTTTTGGGGTCTCCAAGCCGTTGGGCGCATAAATTTCTATCACATCAAAACGGGGCTGTAAATCCGTAGGATTTTGTGAAAGATACAATTCTGCGGTGGTCCGAAGGCGATTTTGCTTATGGTAATCAACATACTCCATAGCGCTGGCAAACCGATCGCTCTTGCGCAATTTCACTTCGACAAATACAAGATATTGTTTATTTGCAACAATCAGGTCAATCTCACCAAAGCGACAACGGTAGCCTGTTGCCAGGAGTTTATACTTCTTCTTTTTCAAGTAGGATGCAGCAAGGGATTCACCCCATGCGCCCACAATGTTATTTCTCCCCATAAAACTTTTTCAAAAACGTCATACGGTGGATTGGACTATGGCCATACTCCGACAGTGCGGCATAATGGACCTTTGTACCATAACCTTTATGTACTTCAAAGCCATATTGGGGATAGATTTTTGCCATTTCCAGCATATAATCGTCACGGGTAACCTTTGCCAGAACCGATGCTGCGGCAATGCTGGCGCTGCGCCCGTCACCGCCAACAACGGTTTCCAATGGTATGCCGAAATCTTTTGACCGGTTTCCGTCGATCAATGCAAAATCTGCCTTAACCGGCAGTTTGGCAATTGCACGTTCCATAGCCAAATAGGTTGCCTGTAATATGTTAATCTCATCAATCTCTTTATGGTCCGCAAAAGCAATCCCATAAGCAATCGCCTGCTGGCAAATAACAGGAAACAGTTCTCTGCGCTTTTTGTCCGTAAGTTTTTTGCTGTCATTAAGTCCGGGAATATGGGCGTCAAGGGGTAAAATCACCGCAGCGGCGCACACAGGGCCTGCCAGAGGACCGCGCCCAGCTTCATCCACACCGCAGATATACCGATAACCCGCTTCTGTATATTTTTTCTCAAATTCCCACATTTCACAGATCCTCCGGAACTTCTAAGGTGAAATGACCCAATTTGCCGGATCGGTATTCATCCAGAAGAACTTTCGCCATTCGTTCTGTGTGAATTTCACCCCGTGCAAGGAGATATCCCCGCTTCCGTCCGGCCTCTTCCAAAAGCAAATAACCAGGTGTCCCCTGCTCTGCTTCCACCTTATAACGGTCACGCAGGGTGTGGGGATAAAATTTCAGCAGCAGTTCCATCAGCCGCGCTGCCAGCTCCTCAATGTCGATGACACCCTCTTTTACAGCGCCGGTATACGCCAGCATCATACCCACGTTAGGGTCTTCAAACTTTGGCCACAGGATACCGGGTGTATCCAGCAAAAGTAACCCGCTATCCACATTCACCCACTGCTTTCCTCTGGTAACACCGGGTCGGTTTTCCGCTTTTGCGCCCTTGCGTCCGGAAATCTGATTGATCAACGTGGATTTACCTACATTGGGAATGCCAACAATCATCACTTTCAGGGGCTTATTCATACCCTTAGCGGCATTGCGCTCGATTTTCTCCTTTAATACGGAACGAACTGCCGGTTCAAAGCTGGAAATCCCCCTTTTGGTCTTGCAATCCGTAGCCAACGCAGCGAAGCCCTTGCTGCGAAAGTACTGCATCCAGCGCTTTGTGGCATCGGGGTCAGCTAAATCCATGCGGTTCAGCACGATGATCCGGGGCTTATTGCCGCAAATGGCATCAATATCCGGGTTTCTGCTGGAAATGGGTATTCTGGCATCCACGATCTCGCACACCGCATCCACCAGTTTCAAATCCCCTTCAATTTGACGGCGGGTCTTGGTCATGTGACCGGGATACCACTGTATATGCATTCTATCTTGTTCCATTACAACAGTGCTCCAATTCTGCCAAATTCACGTTTACCACTGTCGGCATCTTTTCCGGGCATAGCTAAAAAGATCACCTTGCCTAAAATTTCTCGTTTATCAATGAATGCAATACTAGGGCTTCTGCTATCCAAAGATTCGTTGCGATTATCACCCATTACAAACACACAACCACTGCGTACTGTCACAGGAAAAACCATACCCTCGGGCAAATTGGTGGGAGTGTTGGTGTAAGGTTCTACCAATGCTTCTCCGTCCACATAAACTACACCGGTCTCAAAGTCAATATCCACCGTCTGTCCCTCTGTGGCTATGACCCGTTTAATGATAGGTTCACCTTCTTTAAAAGAGTTTTTACTTGCAACAATGATGTCCCCACACTTTGGTTCTTTATAAAAAGTACGATTGAGCAGGATCAATCTATCGCCGTGCTGCAAAGTTTGCATCATAGAGGGACCGGACACAACAACAACACGGAACACAAGCATAAACACAAGCAACACAGCGGTCAGTCCGAATACCAGATCGTGCAGATATGACAGAATATTTTTATGTTGCTGGTTTACTTGAAACGCCGGAATTTGCTCTCGGTTGTCATTTTCAAAACACTCTATATCTTCCAAGGTTGGTACCTCCAAACAAGTCTACAACATTATATCTTACATTATAACCCATTTTGACAAATAAAAAAAGAGGGTTTCCCCTCTTTTTTTATGGAATTTTCAATTAAACCTGTTCCTTGACCTTTGCAGCCTTACCGAAACGATCACGCAGGTAGTACAGCTTAGCGCGGCGTACTTTACCCTTGCGGATGGTCTCAACGCTGGCAATACGGGGAGAGTGAACCGGGAATACCTTTTCACAACCTACACCGTAGCTGATCCGGCGAACAGTGATGGTCTCACCGATGCCGCCATGCTTCCGGGCGATGATGGTGCCTTCAAACACCTGAATACGCTCGCGGGAGCCTTCCTTGATCCGCACATGCACACGAACAGTGTCGCCTACCCGCATTTCGGGCAGCTCTTCCTTCATGTACTGGCTGGACAGAGCCTTAACCAAATCCATATCTTCGTCCTCCTTAATATTAGGCGTTCATGCAGCGTTGCTCCGGCGATATGGTTCCCGGCGTTGCAGAGGACTCACCTTGTTTTCAGACCGAAATATACTAACACATACAAATAGAAAAATCAAGTACTTTTTTAGAAAAATCTGCTATTTCCCTGTGATTTTAAAGATAAAACAATCAAATATCCTTTTCGTGCAGCACAACGCCGTTTTGTTGCAGTACTTTTTGCAGCTGGGTTACATCCAACTTTGTAAAATCCTCACACATGGCAGCGGCGGTGCCGGCAGCCTCTCCTGTGACAGCACAACACGGGATCACTCGCATGATGTCCCACATCTCGTCGGTGACAGAAGTACATCTGCCTGCTACGATCAGATTTTTGATTTTTTCAGAGTACAGTGTGGAAAACGGCACCTCATAAATAGGTCCCCTCTTCCGCCAGTCGGATACCATACCAATGGAATCGTCAAAATATTTATGAACTTCTGTATCAGAAAGGGTGTATGCACCAACAATTTTCCGTGACATACGGACCTGCGGCATAGTAGCGATGGTAACCGGGACCAAGGATGCATCCTGCTCCCGACGTTTCAAAACACTGTTCAGGGTGGACTGATGGGAATACTGCATCATTTCGGACAGGTCTTCCCCATCCACACCGTTGAATGTTCTGATGGTGGTTAATCTCTCCTTATTCGCGTTATTAGCACGCTGATCGGGGATATCCTGGAAACCAACCTTATTCAAAAAATATCCATTATTTCCCAGGGAATAGTACCAGGCAGCCAAAGAATTTCCTGCTTTCAGGACTTCTGTGGTCACACCTGCAAAGTGGGCGATGTCACAGTCGCCGGTGGCATCCACTACGGTTTTGGCGCAGATTGCCTGTCTGCCGGATTTATTTTCTATAATGACACCGGAAATTTTGTCATCCGTTTTGCTGACACTCACCGCATAAGTGCCGTATAGAATCTTTACACCGTTTTTAAGGAGTAATTGTTCTGACAGAATCGCGAATAGATGGGGATTGTACTGCACTTCCAAACGTTTATCCTTTTCAGTCCGCTTAGAAACATCATCATTGTCCAGCCAGTTATCGGGATATCTGTCCTCATATCCCATAGAGATGGACAGCCGGAACAGTTCCTCGGCAATACCGAAAGAAACTTGTTTTCCGCAGCCGTCACACAAAGGCAAGTATATGGTAATGAGTCCCGCAGTGCCCAGGCCGCCCAGTATATACTGCTTTTCCAGAAGGATCACCTGCTTGCCCTGTCTTGCAGCCGCAAGGGCTGCCGAAATCCCGGCAAAACCGCCGCCGCAAACAAGTACATCGCAGCTTGCGGTTACTTTTGTTTCAATGTGTTCGTTGAAAATCATATCTATCACACTCCTGTTGGAAGTATAACATAATTTATTCAGGATTTCAACATCAGAGTTATGTTGTTCTCTGAATCCAGCAAATGAATCCAGCAAACACAAAAGAAGCATGCGGAAACCACATAAGTGATTTCCGCATACTTGGTCAGAGTTACTGGATTTGATTTGCATTTTTTTGTTGTAAAAATTAAGGTAGCGAACAGTGTGCGCACCGTTCGCAGCAACAGTCCACTGAACTGTTGCACTGCTATGGGTTCGAATCCAGTCTCAAAAAAAGAAATAAGCAGAAATCACATAAGTGACTTCTGCTTATTTGGTCCGAGTTACTGGATTCGAACCAGCGGCCTCTTGAACCCCATTCAAGCGCGATACCAAACTTCGCCAAACCCGGATATTGCTTGCATCTTTCGACAGCCACAGTATAATAACACACCCTGCTGAAAAATGCAAGCACTTTTTTAAAAAATTTTAAATTACTCGCCAATCTCTGTTCGGACGACTTTACCAAGATTCCAAAGCCGCACTACCTGCGCTTCTGCATTGGCCTTTTGCGCATCGTTTTCGTACTCAACATATACAGTATGGGCGCTGCAATCTGTACATTCCACCTGTACATTCCAGCCACCCTCATGCATTAGGACGCCAGCGCCCCGGCAGATGGGGCAATCTTCCAAAACATAATTACCGTTTACTTCCATAAATTTACTCCTTATCTGAAAACAGTCATATTTTCATCAAAAATTTCAAGACGTTTGCATTTTGCATAATCCGGCTTATATGCAGGCATATATTTTTCGATAGCCGCAACCAGTTGCATGGGATTTAAAGAGGGATTCTGACAGCAGATCACACAATCCAATTCCAAGACATTTTCCCCTGCCTGCACAACATCAAGCCTGCGAATCATGGGGATAATATCCAGATCCTGTACGCCGTTTTTGCCTTTCTTGGGGACAACCAGTTGATCCGATACAAACAGCTCACGCAAAGCGCTGATCCCATTTTCCGGTATACCACTATCATATTCCAACGTGACCGTACAGTGCAGTAAGGAAAGCGCTTTTAATTTTTTGCCATTATCGTATACCTCACGCACCTGCACACCGGGAATTAGAACGCTATTCAGTCGGGCGCAGATTTCATCACATGCTACTGATTCTCCGTCCAGATCAAAATCCAATAACTCACAAACGCTTTTAACGCCTACTGATAATGGCAACGCAATAGACACAGACGGTCTTGGGTTGAAACCTTGCGTATGGGTCAGCGGCAAATCCGCGCGCTTAAATGCCCGCTGAAACACTCGCATCAGATCCAGATGGGATATCCAAACGGCATTGCCGGTCTTCTCAAACAGAAGTCTAGGCATCGCAGGTCACCTCCTGTAAAAGGCTGTTAGCGCCACAGCCGGCGCAACCGTGGCGGCAGTCCGGCGTGATCTTACCGTCATAGGCACATTTCCGCTCCCGCAGCAAAAAAGACTTAGTGACACCCACATCTATGGTGTCCCAAGGAAGTATCTCATCCTCACCGTAACCGCGCACAGTATAGAAATCCGGATCAATGCCACAGGTTTCAAACGCATCAAGCCACGCCTGATAGTTGAAATATTCGTCCCATCCATCCAATCTTGCGCCATTTTTTGCTGCTTGCAGAATTACCGGACCAAGTCTACGGTCACCCCGAGCGGTTACCGCCTCCAAACGACTGATATCCGGCGTGTGATAATTATATTCAATGCTCTTGGAATAGAAATGATCCTTCAAAAGACGACAGCGGCGGATATACTCTTCCGGTGCGATCTGCTTTTCCCATTGGAAGGGCGTATGAGGCTTTGGGACAAAATAAGCCGTTGCCACATGGACACGAAGACCGCGTTTTTTATTGCTGGCGTGTTCCTTCCATGCCTGGATCACCTTGGAAACCAAATCGGCGATTCCCAGCACATCTTCATCCGTCTCCGTGGGAAGACCCAGCATAAAGTATAGCTTTACATTGTTCCATCCGCCGGAAAAGGCGTTGGCGCAGGTGGTAAGGATCTCCTCTTCTGTCAGGTTCTTATTGATCACATCCCGCAGGCGCTGCGTACCGGCTTCCGGTGCAAAGGTCAGACCACTCTTGCGGAGTGTCTGCAATTTCTGCATCAATTCCCGGGAAAAATTATCCGCGCGCAGAGATGGAACGGATAGATTGATCCTGTGGCTTTGGCAGTAAGGGATCATTTCATCTGTCAGTTCTTTTAATTGGCGGTAATCCGAAGTGGACAAACTGGACAATGTAATCTCATTATGCCCGGAATCGGCAAGGGTTTCCACTGCCTGTCGATATAAAACATCAGCGCTCTTTTTCCGCACAGGACGGCAGGAAAAACCCGCCTGACAAAACCGGCATCCACGGATACAACCCCGGAACACTTCCAGATTAGCGCGATCGTGAACGATCTCCGTAGAGGGTACGATCATTTTCGTTGGATAATAAGCAGTATCGAGATCTTCAACGATCCGCTTGGTAACCGTTCCCGGAGCACCATGGACCGGTATAATGGCGGCAAGAGTACCGTCCGCATGATAGCTGTGTTCATAAAAGGACGGTACATACACACCGGGAATTTTTGATACTTCTAGCAAAAATGCATCTTTGGCCCAGTCCTCGGATTTTGCACGATCGTACAAGCGGACAATTTCCTCTGTGATCTCCTCACCCTCACCAAGGGAAAAGAAGTCTATAAAGTCCGCCAAAGGCTCTGGGTTAAAGGCGCATACACCACCTGCAAAAACAATGTTTTTCAATCCTTTTCTGTCAGCAGATCGTACCGGAACACCTGCAAGATCCAGCATATTAAGGATGTTGGTGTAGCACATTTCGTAGCCAATTGTAAAGGCGATCATATCAAAATCCTTCACGGGACTTTGACTTTCCAGCGCCCACAGAGGCAAAGCATTGTCTCGCATTGCCTTCTCCATGTCCCCCCAGGGAGCAAAGACACGTTCACACCATACGCCTTCCATTTCATTCATCACACCGTACAATATCCGCATGCCTACATTGGACATGCCAATTTCATAGGTGTCCGGAAAGCAGAATGCAACCCGCACCCGCACATCGGACAGATTTTTCTTTATTTCATTGTACTCCCCGCCTGTGTAGCGCGCAGGCTTTTGCACAGTAGGAAGAATTCTTTGAAGCAATTCCGACATAGTCCGTACCTCTTTTTTAATTCTAAGGTCTATTGTACCTTGCAAACGCACTCTTTGCAAGGTATTTTTCTATTTCTCCGCCAAAGTATGAACACAATGAGTAACGGAAGTATGCCCAAACGTAAAAACAGGGATGTATAAATTGCGACACTAGCAAGCAATCCAAGAATGATCCCTTCTACAACTCGGTGTAACTTCTCATTCTTGATTAAAATTTGCAGGGCGTTACCGCCATCGAGGGGCATGACGGGTATAAGGTTATACATAGATAAAAACCAACTGCAAATTGCGATCCTTGGCAGCCACCTGCTAAATGCTGCTAAGAATAAGCCTCCCAAAGGACCGCACAGCACAGAAAACAGTCGCTTTCCATCGGTCATTACAGTAGATTCCATATTTGCGCCGCCAACGGCAAGGGAAAATTGAAGAACCTCTCCGCCGCAGAGTCTGACACCCACCCAGTGGCATAATTCATGAAAGATCACCGCAGCAAACCAGGCTGCAATCCAGGGAAGTGGTATAACAAACAGAAGCAACGACAAATATATGTATACGGATGGTCTTATTGCAATGATCGTGTTCCGTCTAAGCACCATTTACAACCACATCTTTAAAGAATAGGACAACGGCATCCTTTACAGGTTCTCCTGTCTTGACCCGCTCTACAAAACACGAAACGGCAGCTGCCGTCACCTCAGGATCACCCGGTATTAAAACACGTAGGATCCCTATGGATGCAAACACATAGATTCCGACAACGATCAATACTGCAATCACGACAGCTTTCATACCCGGCAAAGATTTTAGGGCATGTTTTGCAGGATATTTCTTGTCCAGTTCCTTGCTGTACTGTATACTGTAACTCATATAGTTTCCTCCTTGTTCAATCCCAATGTACAGTTGTCTGTACAGTTTATGAAATAGCGGCAGAACACTTGACAATTTAGAAAAATTTCACTATAATACTTCTCGTTATCGGGGTGTGGCGAAGTTTGGTATCGCGCTTGGTTCGGGTCCAAGAGGCCTCGGGTTCGAATCCCGACACTCCGACCAAAAATTCCAAGGACTTTTCGTTCTTGGAATTTTTACTTATTAACCATCGTCTCTTTCCTCTTTGCAATAAGTCCTCGCGATTTTAAAGTAATAGGTAAGCTGTAATAGTGAAAAGGTTATATTGTTCCAATAAACGCTGTTTGTAAATTGCAAGAACTGTAACATAGTTAATATAAAACAATTGATAGGATATGTAAAAAATGAAAGAAACATTAACTTTTGTAATCAACAACAAACTTCTACAAAAGCTCGTTCTGAGTAAATGTACGGACAAGCAAATCCTGCGCACCACCGGTCGACTGATCGATATAAAAGGACAAGTATTTCTTGCATTGGAATCCTTTTATACCGATGGTAAAGTGTTGCAAAAAAACATTCCCTTTGATCGGGCTGTGGATACAATTACTGCCTTGATTCCAAAGGAATATAAGCAGCTTAATATCATAACCGCCAGTGGAAACTGCGAAGTTAAGGTTTCTAAAAAAGATGCGATTACAGTCATTGATCGCATTAAGCGGGAGATAGGAAAACAAGTAAATCTGGCGCATGATCGGAAAAAGTCCTATATTATTCCTGCTGACAAGCCGGTAGACTTTCTGATCGAATTGAGTGTACAAGATCCGAATGGTTTTATTTACGATAAAAAGCGTGCTAAATTCCGCCAGATCAACCGCTTCCTTGAAATCGTTTCTGATGCAGAAAGTAATATCCCTAATGATGGCGAACTGTATATTCTGGACCTGTGTTGCGGCAAAAGTTATTTAAGCTTTGCTCTGTATTATTACTTTACAGTTATACGCGGGCGGAAAGTCACCATGGATTGTGTGGATCTAAAAGCGGATGTGATGGAATTTTGCGGTAAAACTGCTGAAAAGCTAAACTACAACGGCTTACATTTCACCGCTGGGGACATTCGGGACTTCCCTATCCGCCGCGCTCCTGATCTAACCGTCTCCCTGCATGCTTGTGATATCGCAACGGATATCGTGCTGGCAAAGGGTATTGATTCCGGCTCTCGGGTGATCCTTTCCACACCTTGCTGCCATCACGAAATGATGCATCAGTTGCAGCCGCAGGGTGTTTTTACAGATTTTCTTTTAGAACATTCCATATTAAAGCAGAAATTGGCAGATGCCGCTACGGATGCCCTGCGATGCAAAGTTTTAGAAATCAACGGGTACGATGTTACCGCTTTGGAACTGATTGACCCCGAAGAGACACCCAAAAACGTATTGATCAGGGGTATAAAAACTACTAAGAAAAATGACAAGCATATCACTGAATTAAAGCAGGAATATCAAAACATTTGCAACATGCTGGGTATTTCGCCGTATCTTTGGGATAAGTACGCAAAATAAAAGACAAGCCGTCAAAAAGGCGGCTTGTCTTTTATTTTAAACTAAATATGATACCGTTCTGCAAATAATTCTAAAACATCAGCTTCCAGCTCATTCATGATATGCAGGTGATTATACACAAGCGCCTCGCTGTATCGCTTTGCATAACCGAAACATGTTTTTTGCACCAAACCCTTTGCGCTTAATTCCGCTTCATTTTGAGGAACTGACCACATATAACTACCATGAATATCCCCAAGCAACGTCAACTGCGCCTGCCGGTCAACGGTATAGATCTGACTTCTGCCACGCTCATCTGCTATATGAGACATCAGATAGTTATCACTGTGAACGATTTCTGTCCACTTTTTCAGATCATCCAGTTTGATCTTATCACAACTTGCAAGAGGATGGCTCTTGTTCATCAGGATCACATCCTCATAGCTGAACAAATAACGGAAGGTAAGATTGGCAGCAGAAGCAACCTCTTGGAAATACTCTTCATATCCCTCGCGGAAACGAATGATACCGATTTCCGCATGACCGCCGGTCAGCAATTCCAGGGTCTTCTTTCCGTGACACTCTCGAATAACAACATTTAAATTCTCTTTTTCACAGGAAGATTTCAGATAATCCACCACCGCCTGGAATGTAACGGCAGATCTGGGTATACAAATACGCAATCTATCTTCCACCATTTGGTGGGGGCTCATCATCTGGATAGAGTCCATCTCTCTGAGAATATTGCGGGCGTGTTGCAGAAAAGTAGCGCCGCGCTCAGTGGGTCTGACGCCGTGTGTAGTTCTCAGAAAAATAGGAAAACCCACATCTGCTTCGATATCTTTCAGTATTCTACTGAGATTCGGTTGACCGATATAGAGATTTTCCGCTGCTTGGGAGATAGAGCGAACCCGTTCAATTTCCACCAAGTACTGAAAATGCTTAATGTTCATATCCGATCCTCACAGACCATCACAATTTTTCCATAGCTGCCTTGCTTTGTTCCAGTTGGACAATCAGTTCCTTTGCTTTTTCAGCCTTATCCCGAATATCAGTAACTACCGCCTCCGGTGCACGGGAGGTGAAGTTCTCGTTGCTCAGCTTGCTTTCCAGACTTTGCAGATTCTTTTGTGCTTTTTCCAATTCCTTGGTGATTCTCTCCAATTCCTTGGCAACATCCACAAGCTGACCTAAGGGGATATACAGCTTTGCAATGTTGGTAGTGCAGCAGACCATTCCGTCCAAATTTGCAGGCTCTGCATCCAGCATGGTGATCTCATCAGCATAGGCAAGGCGCTGCATAAAACCTTCGCCTTCGGTAAAGATTTGCGGCTTTGCAGTCAGAATATACAGCGCAGCTTTCTTGGAGGGAGGAACATTCATTTCAGCGCGGCGGTTGCGGATGGCGCGTATGGCTTCCATAACAGATTCCATCTGATCTTCCTCTTCACGGAATTTCAGGCCCTCACGGAACTGCGGCCACTGCGCAACGATCAGCGCATCGCCATCATGGGGAATGCTCTGCCAAATCTCCTCAGTGATGAACGGCATAAAAGGATGCAACAGACGAAGAGTTTGATCCAGAACATATACCAGAACCTGCATTGCAGTTTCCTTTTGTTCGGCATCCTCGCTATAAAGTCTTGCCTTAGTCAGTTCGATATACCAGTCGCAATAGGTATCCCACAGGAAGTCGTAAACCTTCTGCACCGCAACGCCCAGTTCGTACTTTTCAAGGTTCTCGGTGACTTCTGCGATGAGAGTATTCAGTTTAGACAAAACCCACTTGTCAGCAATGGTCAACTGATCAATTGCAGGCAGCTGATTCTTGGCATCATCGCCAAGATTCATCAGCACGTAACGGCTTGCATTCCAAAGCTTGTTGGCGAAATTACGCATAGCCTCGCAGCGCTCCACATAGAAACGCATGTCGTTACCAGGCGCATTGCCGGTGACCATGTTCATGCGCAGTGCGTCACAGCCGTACTTTTCGATCATTTCCAGAGGATCAATACCGTTGCCCAGAGATTTAGACATCTTCCTGCCCTTATCATCCCGGACAAGGCCATGGATCAATACGGTGTGGAAAGGTGCCTTACCGGTATGCTCACAAGCGGAGAAGATCATTCTGGCAACCCAGAAGAAGATAATATCATAGCCGGTGACAAGCACATCCGTGGGATAGAAATAATCAAGATCTTCTGTTTTTTCAGGCCAGCCAAGGGTCTCAAAGGGCCACAATGCGGAGCTGAACCAGGTATCCAGTACATCCGGATCACGGGCAATGTTGTTGCTTCCACACTTTTCACACTTGCAAGCATCCTCACGGGAGACGGTAATATGACCGCATTCCGCGCAGGTCCAGGCAGGAATCTGATGACCCCACCAAAGCTGGCGGGAAATGCACCAGTCGCGGACATTTTCCATCCAGTTCATATAAGTCTTACTGAACCGGTCGGGGACGAATTTGGTTTCGCCGTCCTTAACTACCCGGATGGCCTCTTCTGCCAGAGGCTTCATACGCACAAACCACTGAGCAGAAATAATGGGCTCAACATCGTTGTGGCAACGATAGCAAGTACCCACATTGTGGGAATAATCCTCTGTTCTTACCAGATAGCCCTGGGCATCCAGATCCGCAACGATTGCTTTACGCGCCTCGTAACGATCCAGTCCCTCGTACTTACCGCCATAGCTGTTGATGACACCGTTATCATCCAACACGCGGATAACTTCCAGATTATGACGCAGGCCAACTTCGAAGTCGTTGGGGTCATGGGCAGGGGTCATTTTAACGCAGCCGGTACCGAATTCCATCTCTGCGTAATCGTCTGCAACGATGGGGATTTCCTTATTCACCAAAGGCAAAATTACAGTCTTGCCTACAATATGGGTGTAACGCTCATCGTTGGGGTTAACGCATACACCGCTGTCACCCAGCATAGTCTCGGGACGGGTCGTGGCAACCACCACTTCACCGGAACCGTCCGCCAAAGGGTAACGGATATGCCACAGGTGACCGGGCTTGTCCACATATTCCACCTCAGCATCAGACAAGGCGGTGACACAGTGAGGACACCAGTTGATAATACGGCTGCCTTTATAGATCAGATCTTTTTCATACAGAGACACAAATACTTCCCGGACTGCCTTGGAGCAACCCTCATCCATAGTAAACCGGGCGCGGTCCCAATCACAGGAAGCGCCAATCTTCTTCTGTTGCTCTACGATCCGGTTTCCGTACTTATTTTTCCAGTCCCAAACTTTTTCAAGGAATTTTTCACGACCCAGATCATAACGTGTTAAACCGTCCTTGCGGAGTTCCTCCTCCACCTTAATCTGGGTGGCAATGCCGGCATGGTCCACACCGGGTACCCACAAGGCGTTATAGCCCTGCATACGCTTAAAACGGATCAGGGTATCCTGCAAGGTAGCATCCATAGCATGACCCATGTGCAGCTGACCGGTAACATTGGGAGGGGGCATAACGATTGTAAAAGGCTTGGCATCTCTACTCTTATTGGGCTTAAAATAGCCATTTTGCTCCCACATGGCATAGATTTCATTTTCTACCTGCTGGGGTTCATATACCTTAGGTAACTCTCTTTTCATATTCTGCTCTCCTTAACAAAAAACGTCCTGAGCCAATGGCTCAGGACGAAAAATTTTCCGTGGTACCACCTGAATTTCCGCAAAACGGACACTCTTTCGCTGTAACGGGCATACCCGCACTCCCCTACTATCGGTTCAAGGAGCAAGCTCTGGGACGACCATCTGTCAATACCGTGTATGCTCTCACCAAACGCACACTCTCTGCAAGCGATAAGCCGACAGAACCTTCCCTTCAAAGCCATTTCACTATTAATATGGATATTACCACAATTTTCTGATTAAGTCAACGATATTTTCCGATAATATCCTTAACGGCTTCTTCTGCGATTTTTGCTGTGTCTGCGGCTATTCTGTTTAGCTTTTACAATACTGTATGTGCGCATCATATAAAGCACGATGAATATTCCCAACGCCAAAGCAACAGCGCCACCAAGGATAGACAAAATTACAGACAGAACGCCCCGTTCACCTTTTTGTGTATCGTCTGAAAACACTGAACCGGCAACCGGCACACTGTTCATCGCATAAGTCTCCGTCTGCGCGATGCAGGATCCGCCATACCAGATCTGTAATGTAGACAGCTTCTGTCCCTTTTCGATGGGAGCAGTCAGACCAATTTCATCCACATACCGAAAACTAAGACTTTCTGCATCAGCATTCTCGGCAATTACCGAATATACACTGCCTCTGCTACCCACAGTGACATCACAGCTGCCGTTCAAAACGCTGCTCTGCTGCAATACCTGATCGGGATAAATGATCTGCGCGGTTCTATATCCCGTGGATCCCAAATCCAAGAGCTGCTTGGTCTCTTCATAACCACCGAATACCTTTTCCGTATAGCCATCCTTTTCAAACTGGGATTTCGCACCGATCACTACGCAGATCAGCTTCATTTCATCAACCTGCGCAGTGGTTGCAATACTTCTGGTACGGTCATTATTTACCGCTGTTCGACCACCGGTGACCCTAGGGTCATGATATATGATAACTTTGTCGTTGTTGACAAGGTAATTCTGGGTAGACAGGTGTCTGGGTTCTGATTTGTTGGTTTGGGGCATATCATAGTATTTCGCTCCAAAAACTTCTAAAAACTCCTCATTTTCCATAGCTTGTTGCAAAATTCTTGCAACATCTCTGGCAGTTGTATACTGATTTTCATTGTGAAGACCGTGGACATTGACAAAATTCGTTCCGATACAGCCAAGCTCTGCTGCATAGCGGTTCATTTCCGCCACAAAAGCCTGCTGACTACCCATGACATGGTCCGCAAGCACCACTGCCGCATCATTACCGGAACCAACCATCATGCAGTAGATCAAGTCCTTGACCGTAACCACTTCATCAACCATAAGTTCTACCATTGCAGCATCCGGCGGTATAGTATCCAACACCTCAGCGCGGACTGTAACCGCATCACCCATGCTACCTTTTTCGATGGCAATAAGTGCCGTGAGGATCTTCAAAAGACTTGACGGTTGGACCTTTGCATCCGCATTGTGGGCATACATCAACGTATCTGTATTTGTCTCATACAAAATGGCGGAAACTGCATTGCTAATAAGCTGACCTGATCCCAAATAAGGAACCTGACCATCCAATGTGTGGCAGCCGCTGACAACTGACAGGTCTTCTGATGTCGTTGCAGATACAGGTGCCGCGCACAGCAAAAGCAAAACCATGCAAATTATGCTGATTTTTTTCATATTTCTCCTTAATATTTCCCTGCCGGACTTGTCCGACTGTGAAATTTTGTGTATAATCATTTATATTATATCAGCTTTTTTATGGCTCGTCAATCCGGGAGGCAATCCAAATGAAGAAACAACAATGGATGCTTATTGGCATCACAGCAGTATTTTTATGTCTGATAATCGGTATATTTATTGGCAGAAACCTTACAGGCTCCTATATCTCAATAAATAATTCCGATAGTACCGAAACCAGTGCAACAACCGTTCAAGGAAACGACGGCAAGATCGACATCAATTCTGCAAATACTACCCAGCTGCGACTGATTCCCGGTATCGGAGAAACCATTGCTCAAAGAATCATCGACTACCGTACAGAAAACGGGAATTTTACCACCGTTGAAGAACTGCTGAATGTCAGCGGAATCGGCGAAAAGAAACTGGAACAAATGAAGCCTTATATCAAGGTAACACCAAACTGATGGAGGATCTGCTATGCGTTTTATATCCTGGAATGTTAATGGGCTGCGCGCCTGTATGCAAAAGGGTTTCATGGACTTTTTTAGCGGAACAGATTGCGATTTCTTTTGTTTGCAGGAGACAAAGCTTCAAGAAGGACAAATTCAAATTGACCTGCCCGGCTATCATCAATATTGGAACTATGCGCAAAAGAAAGGTTACTCCGGTACTGCTGTTTTCGCACGTTTAGAACCTCTTACTGTCACCCTGGGGATCGGTGAAGAGGAATTGGACACAGAAGGACGTGTAATCACCTTAGAATATTCGGATTTTTTCCTTGTCACCTGTTACACACCCAATGCCCAGCGAGAGCTTGCGCGCATTGACCACAGAATGCGCTGGGAAGAAGCGTTTGCGCAATACCTTAAAAAATTAGACGGGCAGAAGCCCGTCATTGTATGTGGCGACTTAAATGTAGCCCATCAGGAAATTGATTTAAAAAATCCCGCTTCTAACCGAGGCAATGCAGGTTTTTCCGATCAGGAGCGGGGTTGCTTTACCAATCTTCTTGCCCAAGGCTTTACAGATACTTTCCGGTATTTACATCCGGATGCCACCGGCGCTTACACCTGGTGGAGCTATATGTTCCAAGCTAGAAAAAACAATGCCGGTTGGCGAATTGATTACTTTCTTGTCTCTGACCGACTTCGTGATAAGATCACCGCAACGCCTATTTATTCAGATGTTCTTGGTTCTGATCATTGTCCTGTGGGTCTTGAACTTGCTCTATAACAATCTCTGCCTGCCCATCTGTATGTTGCAGATGGGCAGTTTTCAATTTTTCAAGATATGCAAAGGGCATTCCGGTTCCCACTGGCACGGTAACCATTGGATTATCTTTATTTAGAATTGTAAATGACCAATCTTTGCCGGTAAAACACTTTTGGGGCAGACGCTTGGTAAGTGTAAAATTTTCGCCCTCAGGAACGCAGATGCCAAGATCCTGCCTTTTCACCCCGTCTGTAACAGATATCCGAAACAGGTCATCTTTTGGTAATGTACAGGAACACCGAAAGCGATAATATAGTCCCTCTTCGCTTATCTGCGCGTTACCCACAGACTTGTTATTATAGTAAATCTTAAACAAAACACATACCCCCTTGCAGCATATTTATGCCGCAGGGGGGTAATTCATTACCGCGGATCATTAAGTCCAAAGCTGACGGCGATGGCATCGTCTACCATAGCCATTTGTTGATCGCCCAAATGTCCCATATGCTCACGCAAACGCCGTTTGTCAATGGTGCGAATCTGTTCCAGTAATATGACAGAATCCTTGCTCAGACCCACACTACCGCCAGCAATGTTAATATGAGTAGGAAGTCTTGCTTTTCCGGTTTGGCTGGTGATGGCTGCTGCAATCACCGTGGGAGAATGGCGGTTTCCGGTGTCATTTTGAACTATCAGCACCGGGCGTGTGCCACCCTGTTCACTGCCCACCACCGGTGACAGATCTGCATAGAATATATCGCCTCGTCTGACTGTGCTGTCCATGTGCTTCACGCTCCGAAGAATCATTGCCAGCGCTACCGGATATTCCATTATGTAACGCGGCTGATATTATTCTCCCACGCACACATGGAAAATATACGGCAGTTCTGTCAAAATATCCTATGCAGCTGTCAGTCACAAAGCTACAAACAAGCAAAATTTTCGATGCTTAATGTCAGTACACGACGACCTTTCCAAAAAATCTCAGCTGATACCGGCAGATCATTTCTAACAATAATTTGCAAGTGCAGCGCTTCTTCTTCGTAACTGTCGTCTATGGATATTTCCATACAGTCATCCGTTTCAGCACATCCCTTGATATAACCGCTTCGCAAGGTGTTAACAAACACCCAAGGGGCTGTGACAGGCGAAATCTCTCCATCTGCCATGGTTTGAAAGGCAAGTACTTTATCATCAAAAGTGATAGCGCCGCCTTTGGCAGACACTGTTCCGGTAATCCCGGCAATTGTTGCAGGTTCCGTCACCGAAAAGTTCAGGTTCCCCTGCTGGTCAGTTGTGCAATCCATGGAAAAAATGTATATCTGTTCTCCGTAATCGGCAGTTATCGTTGTATAAAAACGGCAACCGTTTGCAGTTAGCATTTTACTGCGAAGCGCCATGGCTTTATCCAGCGGTGCCTTTCCGCTTTTACAGCCTGTCAGTAAAACCACAGCACAAAATAGTGACACCAGTCTTACCCCCATAGGTCCCCACCTTATTTTAGTAGTCGTGGTAAGACCTGTACCATGTCCGTCGGAAGCATACCATACATACCCAATTCACCGGCGCAGATATCACCGGCAGCGCCGTGAAGCCATGCACCGCAAGCTGCTGCTTCCAGAGGCGCAACCTCCTGCCCTAAAAGCGCCGTTATGATGCCGGATAGTACATCGCCGCTTCCCCCGACCGCCATGCCCGGGTTTCCTGTGGGATTCACATATGTCGTTTGTCCATCGGTAATCACGGTGCGATGCCCTTTCAAGAGAACAATGCATCCGGTATCCAAGGAAAATCTCTCCGCCGATACGATCCGATCATCCGAAAGAATACCCCCAATGCGTCTGAATTCTCTGTCATGGGGCGTAAGGATCGTTGGACATGTCCTGCCACGCAATACATCTATATGCCCGGACAAGACATTTATGCCATCGGCATCCAAAACCACCGGACCTTGAAATTTCTCCAATACCGATTTTACCACATGAAACGTTCCGTCGCTGCGCCCCATACCGGGACCCATCAGCACCGCATCCATTTTAGGAAGCAAGTCTGAAATCTGTTCCATAGCGTTTTGTGACAAGATGCCGTCTTTCTCAGGCAACGGAAAAACAACAGGTTCAGTAAGTTTGGTCGCTACAATTGTATAAATACTCTCCGGTACGCCCATATAAACAAGACCCGCGCCGCTGCGCAATGCCCCCATCGCCGCCAACGCCGCCGCGCCGGTATAACCACGGCTTCCACACAACAGAAGTATTTTCCCATAATCACCTTTATGGGTGTCTGGTTTTCTATCCGGAAGAAGTTGCAATACATCTGAATGTGTAAGATTGGTAAAATGCACGGATATCACCTCAACGTTCATTTTCTGTTTTCATACTAACATACTGAGGATTTTTCGTCAATGACGGGAAATAATGCTTGCTTTTTTTAGAATAATGTGTTACGATTCAAAAAGATATTTAAAAGCGATGATTGGGCCGTCGTATGCTGGTAACACGCACCCAGAGAGAGCGGAATGGTGGGAACCGCTTGCGTGCAGCACAGGGCTTTCTCCCATGAGCTGCTGCCTGAAAGTTTTGGTAGGGTTTGCCGGGTGATTCCGTTACAAATCTGAGGTGTGTCAGCACCGAAAGTGCACCGATTGGTGAATTGCGGGTGGTACCGCGGAGGAAAGTCCTTCGTCCCGATGTGGGCGATGGGCTTATTTTTATTACCTGCTTACAGGAAGGAGAAAATATTATGAAAGAACAGTTAGAGCAGCTGAAAATTCAGGCGCTTGCCGCCTTACAGGATGCTGCTACCCCTGCGGCATTGGAAGAGCTGCGAGTGCGGTATCTTGGCAAAAAGGGCGAGGTCACTGCTGTATTGAAGCAAATGGGTAGCCTGTCTGCCGAGGAACGTCCTGTAATGGGTCAGCTGGCAAACAACGTTCGTGCGGAGATCGAAGCGAAACTGGAAGAAAGAAAAACACAGATCCACGCCGCCGTTCTGGAACAAAAATTGGCTGACGAAGCCTTGGATGTAACCATTCCCGGCGAACCCGTGGCCATGGGCCATGAGCACCCCATGAACCAGGTGTTGCAGGAAATCAAGGACATTTTTGTAGGTCTTGGCTATCAGATTGTGGACGGCCCTGAGGTAGAGCTTGCCAGCTATAATTTTACCCGACTGAACATTGAGGAAGGTCATCCTTCCCGAGATCGCAGCGATACCTTCTATTTTAACGATGATGATTCCATTCTTCTGCGTACACAGACCAGTCCCATGCAGATTCGTTTTATGGAAAACAACAAACCTCCCCTGTGTATGCTAGCCCCCGGCCGTGTGTACCGGAAAGACGAAGCTGATGCCACCCACTCCCCCATGTTCCATCAAATCGAGGGTCTGGTAGTCGATGAAAACATCACCATGGGTGATTTAAAGGGCGCATTGGTTACCTTGATGAAGCGCATTTACGGACAGGACGCTACAATGCGTTTCCGTCCTCACCACTTCCCCTTTACCGAACCCAGCTGTGAAATGGATATGCAATGTCACAAGTGCCATGGCACCGGCGAGGTGGATGGACAAGTATGCTCTACCTGCCATGGTGAAGGCTGGATCGAATTGCTGGGTGCCGGTATGGTGCACCCCGAAGTGCTTCGCAACTGCGGTATTGATCCGGATAAATACTCCGGTTTTGCCTTTGGTATGGGCTTGGAGCGTATGGCTATGGGTCGACTGCGGATCACGGACTTGCGACTCATTTTCGATAACGATGTCCGGTTCCTAAATCAATTCTAAGGAGGTACAGACAATGAAACTTAACAGAAAATGGCTCCATGAAGAATTTGTGGATTTGTCCCATGTATCCGACAAGGAATTTGTAGAAAAACTGACTATTTTCGGTCAGAAGGTAGAAACCTACGAGCGCATGGATGCAGAGATCAAAAATGTGGTTGTTGGTAAAGTTCTTTCCATTATTCGCCATGAAAACTCCGATCACATGTGGATCTGTCAGGTGGATGTGGGTCAGGAAGAACCTGTTCAGATCGTCACCGGCGCGCAGAATGTAAAAGAAGGCGATCTTGTGCCTGCCGCGCTGCACAATTCCTGGCTGCCCGGCGGCGTGCATATCACCAAAGGCAAGCTCCGGGGCGTTCCTTCCAATGGTATGCTCTGCTCTTACCTGGAATTGGGATTGACCCAGAATGACCTGCCCGGCGCATATGAGGATGGCATCTGGATCCTCAATGA